>NZ_JBATLB010000118.1:0-8759 GCF_049669965.1 Muriicola sp.
CAAATCGACAAGTCCGTTCAGACACATGGAATTTCGTAATGTGCTTGCCACTTAACCTTGATCAAAGAATTAATTCAAATCACCATAATGGCCGCTCGCTAAGTTTTTTCTCAAAGTAACCTTATGCAAATTTCATAAAATCTTGTCTAGTACTTCTGTGTCCATTTGTAAGGACTCCAAATCAATAACCTCATACATTTTAGCACTCCCAAGTATGAAGAATGCCTCGATCTATGATGTTAACTAGAGGTAGGAGGCCGTAACAGCTTAGTAAGCAAGATCTGAATAAAAATTACATAGTTGTTCAGTGTAAAAAAAGTCTATAAATCAACCAATATATGTGGCTATGTTATATGGATTTACTGTGGGTATTTAATAGCCGTTTACACGTCTTTATTTTTTGTTGCTGATTATAGTCTTTTATGACGGCATCCAACTTCGGTTATGAACATTTTGGCAAAACCAAAGAAAAAATATGACATTTCCAGTAAATGGCCTAAACAGGTACTCTAAAAGGAGACTCCATGGGCATTAAGATAAATTTCAACCCTTGGATACTGGTATTTATACACCATAATACAGACAGTACTAGTACGAATTAACTTATTTTTTAATTGGATTCATGTTTGTACCTATACGCTAAACAAAAATTCATTTATAAAGTTGTAATTTTATAACGATAGTAAGAACTTTTAGTTCAAATCGAAGAATATCAGACTCTGTTAATGAATTAGTGTATTTAAGATGAGTAATACCAGAACCACTAACCGACTTATAGCCTGCATAATGTTTAGCGATATTTTGGGCTATACCGCATTAATGGGCGAGGATGAAAATCTGGCACTGGAAACACTTAGAAAAAATAGAAGAATTCAGGAGCCCATTATAAAAAAATACGGGGGTACCTGGATAAAGGATTTAGGCGATGGTGTATTATCTATGTTTCCTAGTGCAACGGATGCCGTGAGTGCCGCCACCGAAATACATCTTGCAAGTATTGACGATCCTCACCTAGTCCTCAGAATTGGTTTGCATTTAAGTGAAGTAATTTTTGAAAACGGCGATATATTTGGTGATGGGGTAAATATTGCCTCCAGAATTGAACCCACTGCACCTCCACGAGGAACCCATATTTCAGATGCTGTTCGGAGAAATCTTTCTAACAAAAAGGGAATTGAAATAAAACCTAAGGGAGATTTTAACCTTAAAAATGTAAAGGAACCTGTGCCAATTTATGAAGTAATTGTCACTGAGGCTTTTGAACGGATAATGCCTAGTGGGTTTTATGATTCGTTTGAGAACATAAACCCAGAACATAAGGATAGTATTGCGGTTATGCCTTTTAGGAATTTAAATAATGATCCCGAAGAAGAATATTTTGGGGATGGTATAGCAGATGAAATATTAATTACCCTTTCTAATATTAAGGAACTTAGAGTAGTAGGAAGAAGTTCCTCCTTTCAATTTAAAAACAGCACGCTTTCTATCAAAGAAATTGGTAAAACTTTGCAGGTAGATTATTTGCTCGAAGGGAGCATACGTAAAAGCCAGAACAGGGTTCGCATCAATGCATTACTTTTAAAAGTAAGTGATGACAGTCAGGTGTGGGCAGAACGTTATGATCGGGAATTGTACGACATATATGAGGTGCAGGATGATATTGCCTCAAAGATTTCTAAAAAATTAAAGTTAACCTTAACGGAGTTAGACAAAAGAGTGGCACCCATTAATATGGAAGCCTACGAACAACTTTTAAAAGGTCGGTTTTATGTGGAGAAATACATCACATATTTTGATAAAGCCCTGGCTTGTTTTACCCGTGCCATTCAAATAGATCCTAATTATGCTGAGGCATATGCAGAACTGGGGAACTTACATTTTCTTTATACCATGTATCTTCTATCTCCTCCCAGGGAGGGATTCCGCAAGGCAAAGTTTTATGCGGAGAAGGCTTTATCGCTTAATGATGATCTCGGGAGCGCTCATTTTCTCTTAGGGCAGCTGTATTTTTGGCAGGATTGGAATTTCGAAAAAGCCAGGAATCAATATGAAAAAGCAGATTTATCTGCAATCCCCTTTTATTTTACAGGAACTGTCGTTGACCCATGGTATTACGCCTTCGGCTTTGGAGATTTTGATAAAGCTGCAGAAGTTACGCTAAAGGTCATAGAGAACGATCCGCTGTCATTTTTTAATCAGTATACCTTAAGTTGTTATTACACGTGGGGGAGAGAACCCGAAAAAGCACGAGAAGTATTGCAAAATATGTTGCACGCGGTACCCAATTATTCCGAAGCTTATAGATTGTTAGCTTATAATAGTTTTTTAGAAGGGGATAGCGAACGCGCTGTAACAGAGGCCCAAAAGTCGGTTGATCTTTCAAATGGAATTGGATGGAGCCAAATCACCTTAAGTATCGCTTTGGCCCAAAATGGGCAACATAAGGAAGCTAAAAACATTATATCCACTTTAGAAACTTCATCAGAAAATCAAGCCATATCTCCTTTGGGGATAGCCATTATTTATATTGCACTAGGGGATATAGATATGGCTTTTGAGTATCTTAACAAGGCAATAGCATATCGTGATATCTGGATGCTTTCGCTAAAATATGCCCCTGAATTTATTCCGATACGAGACGATCCCAGATTTAAGAAATTAGTGGATAAGATTGGCTATCCAAGCTAACACGAATATTTAAATAACTAACCAACCACCAATTATGAAACAACCACAGCAAACCAAGCAAATAGGGTGTGAATATATAACTGAGGATGAAGATTCTATCATTGAAGAAATGATGTCTGAGATGATTGCTCAGGTAGATCGCATGTATGCAGACAAAAAAATGCTTCGCCAGATCCACACCAAAATGCACGGTTGTGTAAAAGCGACCTTTAAAGTTGAAGAAAATCTACCCGACGATTTAAAAGTTGGGGTATTTAAAAACCCAACCTCGTACAATGCCTGGGTTCGTTTTTCGAATTCCAACACCAAACCTCAGAAAGACAAGAAAAAAGACATTAGAGGTATTGCCATTAAACTAATGGGGGTGCCCGGCGAAAAGATCCTGAACGATCAACGCACCGAAAAATCACAGGATTTTTTGCTGATGACCAGCGAAACCTTCTTTTCAAAGAACATCGCAGAATTCAGGAAAACGCTTAAAGCATCTACTGCAAAAAGCAAGATCAAACTGGCACTTTATTTTCTTAATCCCGCTCATTGGGGGATCCTTAAACGCGTCATGGGGTCAATGGTAAAGTGCAGTAATCCGTTAGATATGCACTATTGGAGTACACAACCCTATCAGTTTGGCAAGCCGGATAAGGCGGTAAAGTACTATTTAAAGCCGTCTCCGGATAATGTTATCCTGAACGAAAACACAAAGGAAGAGAATTATCTTCGCATCAATATGGCCCAAACCTTATATAGCAATCCGGCCGAATTCGATTTTTACGTGCAATTCCAAACCGATGCGGACACCATGCCTATTGAAGATCCTACCGTAGAATGGACCTCGCAGTTTTTTAAAGTGGCGACGTTAACCATCGTGGCACAGGAATTCGATGCTACCGAGCAAATGACCTTTGGGGAGAATCTGTCATTTAATTCATGGCATTCGCTCCCGGAACACCGTCCTCTTGGAAGTTTTAACAGGGCGAGAAGACGGGTGTATGAGGCCATGTCTAAGTACCGGCATGAAAAGAATGGGCTCCCGGTTTTTGAGCCTAAGGACAGTGCGGATTTTTTACCTCCAAAAAGAGAACAAAATTTGGAAACAATACCAGAGCCGGTTCCTCAAAAAGGCATCTTAAAGCGCTCTGCGCAAGTGTTGGTAGACTGCGATAGGAGCACTGCATTCGATTTTATTACCAGTGGAAGCGAACTGCCCAATTGGCTTAAGAAAGTAGGGCCCATACCTGCAGCGCTCAATGCGGAAATATTAAAAGGACCCTATAATTTTGTAGGGGCAAGACGAAAAGTGTTCTTTGATGGGGGAGATACGGTAGTGGAGGAGTTGATGACCTTCAACCCCAGTGCTAACTATTCCTATAGCGTAACTGAGTTTAGTAACTTTCTTCGGTTTTTTAGTAAAAAAGCCTATGGCCAGGTTTGGTTCGACAGGATAAACGATCAGACACGGATTAGCTGGGATTATTCTTTCTCTTATCGGAATATACTAGCCAGACTCATCCTATCACTCTTTCTAAGTTTGTTGTACAAAAAGTTTCTAAAAAAATCCCTTGAAAATGCCAAGGGATATATTGAGAACGGAGATTAGATCTTCTTATAGCGTAGACAAATACCGGATTGTGGTAATTGAGGGAAAAAAGAAATACGCCCCACCGCGTATAGTTATAAATCGCTTTAAATTCTTAATTGACTGGTTTACCGGGTTCGCCTGAATGGTAAAATTTTGTTCCTGCCCCTCCACAGGATTTTCGCGAACCCCAATAATAGGATCAGGATCACTGTACAACTGTTTTATTTTTGGATAATTAGACCAGGTGTATTGCAAGAATTCAAATTGTCTGCTAATATCGGCACTAAAACAGGTAAAATAGATCCCAACGTCTCCCTTTGGCTTCCTGTTTAAAGGTGATCCTACAATAGGGTCTCCGTAAAGCCTCGCCCTTCGAATAAGTCGGTGGCGATTACTTAGAACCATGGAGGTTTTCTTGCTGTACGATTCAAAATTATCTCTTGGATTCATTCTCCTTAAATGAGACCCATAGGGGCACTTTAAACCCTCGGGGTCATCTTTGGCGTATAAAAAATCGTTTTCATCACTGGCCCCTCCGGGATCTTTATCCGGGAACTTGGATAGGGGAGCACCGCTAGGCCATCTGCCCACCATACGGGCGGCAAGTTTTGTACTTGCCTCTTCATCTATAGAGTTATCCTCTTTGGCGGTTTGTTTATTCATAAAATCCCAAAAGGCCTCTACATCTTGCTGCATTTGCCGAATGATGAGATAAGTGCCATTTCTACCCAGATCTTTTTTTCCGGGAACTTCCGGATCTGCAGGTAGCAGATTTAAATTTCCTTGTTCTTCTTCGATCCTGGGAGAATCGGGGAAAACTTCGTAATTATTTTTGTAGCCTAATATAAATTCGCCCGCATTTACGCAATTGTAGTCAGGGCCAACCCTGCCACTCCCATTAATAATGGGTTGTGCAATGCCATCCCTGAACCCAAAATGTTCCTTGTTGTCCTTTAAGGTTAATCCATCCAGGTTCCTAAACTTTTTAAGCCCGTGCTGGGTATACTTCTTCTTTAGCTTTTTGTAATACTCTTTACAGGTAGCTTTATCCTTACCAAAAACCATTAATACCATATGCACATGCTTGTCCTCCCCGGCACCCCATTCCCAGTGTTCGGGTGCACTGCTATCCAGATCGCCCAGTAGTCTGCTGCGGTGTTCGGTGATCATCCCTTCTTTAAAGGGAGGGGAGAAGGTATTGATGTTTTTCGGAGATAATCCAAGTGCTTCTAAACCTTCAGCGGTAAAACCAATATTAAGACAGGTGTCCGGGAGTTTATCCTTGGCTACGACAGTAGCATTTGTCAATTTTCCTGAGATAGTTTTGAGCCATTTTCTGGCAAGATCGGCCTCTTGTACCTGTAACAGTACAAATCTGGAAAACTGCATGTTTCCATACCCTCTTATGAGGTATCCCTGAACGTCTTCCAATTCTATTGTATGCATATGCTGTTAAATTAGTTCAAAAAATCTTCTGGCTCCGCGTTCCGATAGATCTTTGGATAAGAGGTAACAAAGCCTGGAATTATTATTTACATTTTTTATCGATAGTTCGGGATAGGCCGAGTACCAAATTTGAGTTGACAATTCTGAATCCCTACTCCAGGCGAGAAAATGCTCCTCGTCATAGGCACCACCCGGAAATAGAAAATGCGAGGTGGAAATAAACTTCTTTTTGGCCAATACTCCGGTAAAACCTAAGAATCTCGATTTTGGAAACACCGTAGTATTCGAAAATATCCCGGTAAGACCCCATCCGCTTTCATCAATAAAATCGCCTAAGTACTGCTGCCAGCTACCGTCAAAATTGCTAAAGAACAACACCCTTTTATTGTCGTCAAAAAGTACCCAACGGGCAAAGTGTATGGTGGGGATACCCATTAGTTTTCCCCGCACAAAAAGGCTTGAGATAAGGACACGTGCCAGTAACATCATGGCCTTAAAGGTAATTAACCGCACTTTCCCTGGCTTCATATCTACCAATTGCGAAAATTGATTCTGATAGTACACAGGGGGAAGGTCGGTTAGTTGTCCCTTGCCCTTAACATCTTTTTCGGTCCCCAGGTCTTCGTATTCCTCAAGAACCTTTATTTTTTCCTTATCTATATCTGAACGGGTATTAACGTAATACTCGTCCTTTTCCTCATAGAAATACTGAACGATCAACACCCAAATAATGATTACAGGCAGTAGGGGGATAACCAGTAGTATAAACAAGATAAACTTCAGCCAGTTACGCCGGGGTAATTTGGTCTTGTCCTGGAGCCCACTAAAGTCGTCGTTAGATGCCACTTGTTTTTTTAAATACTGATGGATCTCACGGGGAGTCAACTTAGGGTCCCATGAGCCGGCATCTATCAAATCTTTCAGATAATTCCGCAATTTATTCTCCCGGAGGATCTGAACTACTGTTCTTCCTGGGGATCCCTGGTAAAACGCAGAGGTCTTTACCATATACTTCTTAAAAAATTCTTTTCTGGTAGCTGGCGTTCTTTCCCCTTCTTCAGGATATCCAATGCAACATCCATACACAGTATCTATTAGATGGCTTTCCGCATATGGATTACCTTCCGTGTCCAGGATACCATCCACGTCGGCACTGAGATCCTCCAGATGAGCGTCTACACTACCATCGAAATTAGAGGAAAAAACTAGTTGGGGGGTACTCTCCTTGTCATGTTTAAAAAAAATGGTGTGGGGGTTGCTAGACTGTTTATCATCTATGATGAGCCATCTGAGGTAATGAATATTCTTGGTCCTTTCAAACAACTCGTGTTTGTTGGCCTCCAATTCATACTTCACTTTTTTTAAATACGAATACAGATGTTCTAAATGTCCATCCTTTATAGGGGTGACAAGGGTCAATGGGTTTTGTGTGCTCATTGAGTATTTCTTCTTAATTCAGTTGTTTGGTCTTCTTATTTTTTTTCTCTGCTTTCTTTTTTCTCCGTTTAAAATAACTTTTTGCACCTACTTGTCCTGACTTGATCAAACGTTTTTTATCATCCTCAGAAAGATTAAAATTCGTGGCAGAAATCCCCAGGTCACTAATAAAGATAGTTCTTTCCACCAAATGGTTGTCTTCCATAAAATCGATTCCCTGTGCGTTCATCAGGGTGTCAAAAGCGTGTTTAAAATAGGTAAATAGCTGCCCAAAACGCACAAAAAAGGTAAAGAACGTTTTTTTGTGATACTTCCCTTTTCCAGACGTATACGTTTCGGGTTCGGTTTCAACGTCATAAAGTTTTTTAGATTCCAGGTAAAAGCCCAGAGTATCTTGATTAAATCCTTTTTTCTTGTGGAACCTTTTTTTATCGAAAAAAGAGAGGGGGTAGTTATAGACCATTCCGCCATCTACATAGATATGATCATTGGGAATGCCATTACTGAATTGCCAGGCTTTAAAGAACAGGGGGATAGACATGGAGGCCCTGATAGCCTCGGCAACAATACAATGGGGAGTTGCATATTCTGAAAACTCTGTAAAGGTATGTAAGTTAAGATTTGAGGCAAATACGGTCAGATCCTTGCACCCGGCTTTCTGTAAATCGGCAAAGGTGGCATTTTTAGGGAGTTGGTATTTTGATATTTTAAGGAAGTCATGAATAAAGTCTACTATATAATCCCCGTTGTAAAGGCCGTATCTGGTGAAAATTCTCAGAGGATTCCAACCCGACTTAAATTTCTTGAAATCGAGCTGATGCATTAAGCGTTCAATTTGCTTGGAATTGTACCCCACGGCAATCATTCCTGCCACCAGGGCTCCGGCAGAAGTGCCTGAAACGTGTTTAAGGCCATCGTACATGTTTCTTTTCTCCAATTCCCTTATAGCGCCCACATAGGCTATCCCCAGTACGCCACCGCCTTTTAATGCCAAGTTTTTGATCATGAGAGTAGAATATTGCATCTCAAGGTAGATTATTTTTGTTAAAATTAATAGGGGATAATAAGATTTGTTACTGTTTTATGGGATTTCGAAGAGAATTGCAGGGTGTGTCTGTCAATTTACAGCAAAGACTAAGGACAAGTAAAGCGCATAACATACACCTATTTAATACATTATATCCTAGCTTGTTCAGAGTTGATCCCGAGAAGAATAGGCTACCGCAATGCCGGTATATGTCTAATCTCGACTAGCATTTTTTGTCATATTTTCTTATATTAGAGTACGCAAATCATAGAATTAAGTTTAATACTTTTATAAAATAGTGATGCTTACCAGTGTAATAGTTTCAATTATTGCAGGCGTTATTTGTATTCTGTTTGCAATCCTTTATAGTAAAAATGCCAGCCTTAGGATCACCATAGGGGTAATAGGGGTGGTGCTACTTTTTTACGGGGGGTTTAGTTATGGGGCCATGAATCCTATGGCCTATATTGAAACCTATGATACCGGGAATAAGATACAGGTAGAATATCCTGTAAAAAGGGTACAGGTAGTATCACCTGTGGATGGGGATACGGTAAGCTGCCGTATTCTGACCATGGGGGT
>NZ_JBATLB010000119.1:0-73404 GCF_049669965.1 Muriicola sp.
GCGGCAAAATACTCACGTAACTTATCCCCCACAGGGCCTTCCCATAGGTCATTGCTAATGACTACCCCTACGGTATTAATAGCTCCTATAGAAGCGGGCTTATAGGATTTTTTAGGTCCGTCATCACAAGAAAATAAAAGTAATAGGACAAATAGTAGTGTAAATAAGTGTTTCATTGATCTTTGAGTCAGGTTTATTCTAAACCGAAGGCTAAATCTTAGTTTAGTTTCGGCATTTTATGATGAACATGCACAAAGTTTTAATTTTGTGCCCGGCATCAAATTGTTACCACTAATACCGTTCCATTCTCGTAAATTTTCAATAGTAATTCCGGGATATTTTTTTGAGATGGTCCAGAGCGAATCTCCTTCTTGGACAGTATGTACCTTTATACTGCTGTTATTCAGCGTATTAGACGGTTTAGCCGATGCTGCTTTGGCTATGTAGGGTTTTCTTGGAAAGATCGTTAAACGCTGTCCAACCCGAAGATCATTACTGCGAAGTCCGTTCCAATCCTTAATCTGACTTACCCGCACACCATACCGCTCCGCTATTCGCCCAAGATAGTCTCCACTTCTCACTCGATAACGTATCCGTTCCTCAGCTTTCACTAATTCGGGCAATGGAACCTCCTGTGTTTTTAATTCCTCTTCAACATAGGCATAAATAGCTTCTTCATTAGTGACAAACTTGCCAATTTCGCTTTTTGGTAAACGCAGCACGTAGTCCTTTCCGGGAATATTGGGAATTATATTCAATTTATAGGAAGGATTCAAGACCGTGAGCTCTTCTACGCTAACATCAACGAGTTTTGAGATCTGATCGAAAGTGATCAGCCTTTTGATATGAACGGTGTCTGTTTCAAAATAAGGTCGCGGAACTTTGGTTGATTTCAGGCCGTGTTCTTCGGCATATTCAAACAAATACATGGTGGCTAAAAAGGCGGGGACATAGCCTGCTGTTTCCCTTGGTAAATTTCGCCTGATGTTCCAATAATTTGTATATCCTCCCGATCTTCTGATCGCCTTATTGACATTCCCCGGACCGGAATTATAAGCGGCCAGGGCCAAATCCCAGTCGCCGAAAATATCGTATAATTTAGATAAGTACTGGCATGCTGCTTTGGTCGACTTTATTGGGTCGCTTCGCTCATCCACATAACTGCTCACATCCAGATCGTACATCTTACCTGTGCTGTACATAAATTGCCATAGACCTGTTGCTCCCACGCGCGATTTTGCTCTTGGGTTAAGGGCCGATTCTACAATGGCCAAATATTTGATCTCCAAAGGAATGTTGTAGTTGTCTAGTTCCTGTTCAAAAAGGGGAAAATAAAACTGACTGGCCACTAACATGCGCTCCATCAGGTCTCTTTTTCGGATCAAAAAGGATTTGATCACGGACTCCAGTGAAGGATTATAGGAAATATTGAAAGGTGTTTTCTGATCCAGGGCTTCCAGCCGTTGTTTTAATACTTCCGTGTCTATCGTGATGCTATCCAGTAAGGGGCTTTCTGCATTGAGTACTTCGTCGTACATACTTTCAAAAGACTGTGCACTGGTGTACAGTTCATTCATCCAGATGCTATCATACTTTGCAGCTAAGGGATGGTCTGTAAGTGCCACGGTCTTATCCGGATTTACAAAAAATGTGGCATTCCCTTCAGACATATTTATCAGGGTGTCTTTCAAGGTGATCGTTTGTAAAGAAGAATCTTGTGCTTTGATCCCTTTTTGAACGATCAATGAATCGGCTTCTTGTGCCATAACAAATTGGGCACATCCCATAAGGAAGCAAGGCAGCCACCATTTTATAAATGCTTTCATAGTTTTTCTTTAAGCCGTGGGGATTAACGAAAATGCGATTTTTTTCTGAAAGAATAAAATTATCCTCCCACAAGTCTTTTTAATGGGCGTTGATCGCTACTTTTATAACGATTTCAGGCCTCTAATATTGCTGCGATACCGGGTAGTGTTTTTCCTTCCAAACTCTCCAACATGGCCCCACCACCGGTAGATACATAACTAACTTTATCTTCAAAACCGAACTGTTTTACAGCCGCTACAGAATCGCCTCCGCCCACAAGGGAAAATGCCCCGTTTCTGGTGGCTTCGTCTATATAATTCCCTATGGCAATTGTGCCTTTTGCAAAATTCTCCATTTCAAATACGCCAACCGGGCCGTTCCAAAGAATGGTTTTGGAGGCAAGGATCACCTTGCCGAACATTTTTATTGTTTCCGGACCGGCGTCTAGCCCCTGCCATCCATTGGGAATGTGTTTCACAGATACAATCTTAGTGTGGGCATCATTGCTAAAGCTGTCTGCAGCCAGCACATCCACCGGGAGATGTATGGAAACGCCCTTTTTCTTTGCCTGTTCCATGATCTCCAGCGCAAGATCCATTTTGTCATCCTCACAGATAGAATCGCCTACTTCTCCACCCATAGCTTTGATAAACGTGTAGGTCATGCCACCCCCAATGATGAGATGGTCTACCTTATCTAGGATGTTTTCAATGATAGTGATCTTAGATGATACCTTGGCGCCACCGAGTATGGCTGTTACGGGTTTTTCCCCGGTGCGCATCACTTTTTCTATTGCCTCTATTTCTTTAGCCAGCAAATAGCCAAAACATTTACTTTGCGGAAAGTATTGAGCAATAATTGTTGTAGATGCGTGGGCCCTATGGGCTGTTCCAAAAGCATCATTTACATAGATATCCCCTAATTCAGAAAGAGCCTGGGCAAACGCTTTATCTCCTTGTTCCTCTTCGGCATGAAAACGAAGATTTTCTAGAAGTAATACTTCCCCGTCTTTGAGTTCCTGTGCCGCCTGGACGGCTTTTTCACCAATACAATCTTCAACGAACTTCACTTCTACCCCAATAATATCACTTACGGCTTTACATATGTGTTTTAGGGACATGTCCTGATTTTGTCGCCCCTTTGGTCTTCCTAAATGACTCATTAAAACGGCACTTCCCCCATCTTCCAATATTTTCATAATGGTAGGCTTGGCGGCTTCTATCCTATTGGTGTCGGTTACATTAAATTCGTCATCCAGAGGGACATTGAAATCTACCCTCACTAATGCCTTTTTATTCTTGAAATTAAAATCTTCTAAGGTCTTCATTTTTTTGTCAATTATGAGAAAGACAAATGTAAAGAATAAAAGAACGAAGGTAAAGTCATCACTTTGTTTAATTTGGGCTCCTTAACTTTCAAAATCTGTATCTTTGAACTCATGCTTTTCAAGGAAATAATCGGGCTTTCCCACATAAAAAAACACTTGACCCATAGTGCGGATTCTGGGCGGGTCCCTCATGCGCAATTGTTTGTGGGTCCTGAAGGCTCGGGCACATTGCCAATCGCTATTGCATATGCCCAGTACATTCTTTGCCAGAATTCTAAAAGTGAGAACGATACAGGAAATGAGGTATGTAATCTAAAATGTAATGCGCTTACTCATCCAGATCTTCATTTTGCGTTCCCGGTATCCAATTCAGACACTGTGAAAAGTCATGCCGTAAGCAGTCATTACCTCACAGAATGGCGACAGTTTCTAAAAGATGATCCCTATGGTAGCTTGTTCGACTGGTACAGGGTGATTGGTATTGAGAAAAAACAAGGTCAGATCGGGGTAGATGAATCGATTGAGATCGTAAAGAAGTTGTCTTTAAAATCTTATGAAGGAGGGTATAAGATCATGATCATCTGGATGGTAGAAAAGATGAATACCTCGGCCTCGAACAAGTTGCTAAAATTACTTGAAGAGCCCCCAGACAAAACTATCTTCTTGTTAATTGCCGAAGACGAGGAACAGATACTTCAAACCATACGGTCCAGATGTCAGATGCTGCATTTTCCTCCTTTGCCAGAAGAAGCTATTACAGCCGCTCTGATAGGTATGGGGTTGCAACGAGAAGAGGCCCAGCGCTTGGCATACGAGTCTAATGGGAACTTTAACAAGGCCCTGGAACTCATGAATAAGGATTCTGAGGAATTGATCTTTGAGAAATGGTTTGTTCAATGGGTGCGAAGCGCCTTTATGGCCAAAGGAAAAAAAGGTGCCATTCATGAACTTATCTTGTGGAGTGAAGAGGTGGCCAAAACCGGGCGGGAAACTCAAAAAAACTTTTTAAAATACTGTATCGCCGTCTTCAGGCAAGCCATGCTCATTAACTATAAGGTAAATGAATTGGCATTTATGAAAGTGCACGTAGATGGTTTTCAGTTCGATAAATTTGCAAGCTATGTTCACGAGAACAATATTCTGGGGATCATTGAGGAGTTGGAACAAGCAATTTATCACGTAGAGCGAAATGGCAATTCAAAAATTATACTGACCGATTTATCTATTAAACTAACCCGATTGTTACACAGAGCAGCGGCCTAAATTGGCTGCCGTCCATTAAAAAAACAAGTCTATGGAAAATATCACCCAACATATCTCAGAATTATTACTGCTGCTTTTTGTTATAATCACCTTCCTTCAAAGCGGTATAGACAAAATTATAGATTGGAAGGGAAATCTGGACTGGCTCAAGGGACATTTTTTGAAGACCCCTTTCAAGAATACGGTTCCCGTAATGCTGTTTACGGTTCTTGTAATGGAGGTTATGTCTGGTGTTCTCAGCACTATTGGTTTCGTTCAAATTTTGCTACAGGGAGAAAGTTCTTTTGCCTTCGCGGGTAGCGTATTGGCCTGTCTTTCCTTATTAATGTTGCTTTTTGGGCAGCGGATAGCCAAAGACTACGTGGGCGCTAAAACAATAGTGATTTATCTTATTCCTGCAGTATTCCTTGTCTTTTTACTACAAAACTAACGGTAAAGGTAGTTAGAACAGCTTGGTTACTCTTTTGGGTCCTTGTTTAAAGCTGCAAGGATCTCATCCGTCACATCTTTGGCCTCAGAGCCATACAGTACGCTGCCTCCTTCGCCACCCCCCAAAACAAAAGTATACCCGTTTGCCTTGCCAAATGCTTTGATCTCTCTTTTGACTTTCTGAATTACACTGTCCATTTCCGTCTGGCCCTGCAATTGCATTTGCTGTTCTTCCTGCTGAAGTTGCTGTCCTATTAGTTGCCCGCGTTGTTGCAGCATGGCATAAGTTTCCTGGGCCTTTTGCTCCGACATGCCTTTTAACTGTGTTTCTATCGCCTGGGCTTCCGCTTGGAAAACTTGCGAGATACTATCTCGTTTCTTATTAAAGGCCGATTTTTGTGCCGTAAATTGAGCTTCTACCGCTATTTTCTCTTTATAGCCATCCATCAGGCGGATATTATCCACAAAGGCAATTTTATCTTGTTTACAGGCCACGGCCGTTAAAATCACTACTGCCAGTACTAACTTTTTCATTTGAATATTTATTTAAGGCGACAAAAGTAAGAAAGGAATTCTCAGAATTATGAAGTTTTGATTTAAAATTCCAAGGGGCTCCCAATAAAATGAAAATAGCTATTTAAGATAATAGATATTTCTTATGATATATTTAATTTTTAATCGATCAAAACTATTATTTACTAACACAAAAAGAGATTACTAGGGCCCGATTGCAGAAATTAGAGGCCAGAGTGCTTTACTGGGTGAGATCTTGCCTTAGGTAGTCTTATAGGAGCAATTATTCCTTTTGCAAGATGTATAGCAGGGAAGAGTATTCTCCTGTTCTCCAGCCGTGGAAATTAGATCGCAGGCCATGCCATAATGCCTTTAAAAGTTGATGATTCCCCTTCTTGTATTTTTCAGAAAGCTTTGCTATGTAAAAGGCATCGAAGAACATTGGCTTCACCTTAAGCAGGCTAAATCCCTTTCTGGAAAATATCGTTTGAATTGAATGCTGAGAAAAATGCCATAAATGTCTTGGCACGTCATAAGCTGCCCAATAGCTTCCATAGTGCTGGGCATCATAGGAACGGAAATTAGGGACCGCAATAAAAACTACACCTTTACTTCTGAGTTTTTTCGAAATGTCTGAAATGGCCTTATCAAGATCTGGCAAATGTTCCAATACATGCCACAGGGTAATCACATCAAAATTATTCTCTTCTACATCATGCAAAGAGCTCTTGAGGTCTACCCCCTTATCCTTTGCTATATTTTGAGCTTTTTTGTTGGGCTCTACCCCTTCTGCTTGCCAGCCCTGGTCTCGTAAATACTTTATCAGGGACCCCGTCCCGGCACCAACATCCAGGACCTTGGCATTTTGCCTGGCGTACCTTTGTATCCAGGATGCCTTTTTCTTTTGGTTATATCTTTTTACCAGTTGGTATATTTTTTCGTGCGCGGTTTGATTCCCATCGGTATGAGAGATATAAGCCTCATCCTGATAATATTTTTCTATTTCCGTGGGTTTCGGAACCGTTTGAAGCATTTTAAGTTCCGCATCGTACTGCAAGTCAAAAGATTCCTGGGTAAGGGCGTGATCTTTAGTTCTTAAAAAGAATTCCATTCTTTTTCATTGGATTAAATATAAAGATATGCAGGCATAAATTGTTCCACGTGGAACAAACAAGCTTAGCGCCCCATAAAAACAAGCAACACACTAATGTCGCTAGGTGATACACCGCTTATTCTTGATGCCTGCGAAATGGTTACTGGCCTGATAGCTTGAAGTTTTTCTCGCGCTTCAAACGACAGGGACTTCAGTTTAGAGTAATCGAAACCCTCCGGTATTTTAATGTTCTCCAGACGTTGCAATTTATCTGCATTGTTCTTCTCCTTCGTAATGTAACCCGAATATTTAACTTGGATTTCCGCTTGTTCCATTACTTCCCTGCCTAGCTCATGTGTTTCAACATAGTTCGCTACTTCCTCAAGTTGCATCATATGGCCCATGGTTACATTTGGACGGGAAAAAACCTTATACATTTTATCTGCCTGCTTTACAGGTGCTGAAGCTACTTCCTCCAGGATTGGATTAATATCGTCCGGGGAGAAACTAGTATTTCTAAAAAAGTCTATAAAAGCATCCGATTTCTGTTCCTTTTCCTGCATTCTTCGTAAACGTTCTTCAGTAGCCAGCCCCAACGCATATCCCTTAGGAGTTAATCGAAGATCTGCGTTATCTTGTCGCAACAAGGTGCGATACTCCGCCCTGGAAGTGAACATACGATAAGGTTCCTCTGTACCCTTGGTGATAAGATCGTCTATTAGCACCCCTATATACGCTTCATCTCTTTGCAAGGTAAAAGGAGGTAATTCATGTATCTTTAAATGAGCATTGATCCCAGCCATCAAGCCCTGGGAAGCGGCTTCCTCATAACCGGTTGTACCATTTATTTGCCCGGCGAAATAGAGATTCTCAATAAGTTTAGTTTCAAGGGTGTGCTTTAATTGAGTAGGGGGGAAATAATCGTATTCTATAGCATAACCAGGCCTGAAGAATTTTACTTTTTCAAAACCTTTTACGGACCTAAGTGCCTTAAACTGGACGTCTTCCGGCAGCGAAGTTGAAAAACCGTTTACATAGACCTCTACGGTATCCCACCCCTCTGGCTCTACAAAGATCTGGTGGCTTTCTTTATCAGCAAACCTGTGTATCTTATCTTCAATAGACGGGCAATATCTTGGCCCTATACTCTTGATCCTTCCATTAAACATAGGGGACCTATCAAAACCTTCTTTTAGTAATTCATGTACTTCTTTGGACGTATGGGTCATATGACAATCCCTTTGTATCATCAGTGAGGGGGTATCTAAATACGAAAATTTCTCTGGGATGGCATCTCCCGGCTGAAGGATCATTTTTGAATAATCCAAAGATCTCCCATCCACCCGTGGTGGAGTACCCGTTTTCATTCTTCCCGAATCAAATCCAAATGTTGCCAATTGTTCCGTGATACCAGTAGCGGCCTTTTCACCTGCTCTACCTCCACCAAACTGCTTTTCCCCGATATGAATAAGTCCATTGAGAAAAGTTCCATTCGTAAGAACCACAGAACGCGACTTAATATCAATTCCCAGCGAGGTTCGCACACCTACAACCTTCTCGCCTTTTACCAACAAGCCCATTACCATCTCCTGATAAAAGTCTACATTGGGCGTCCTTTCTAAAGCCAGTCTCCATTCTTCAGCAAAACGCATTCGGTCGTTTTGTGTTCTTGGACTCCACATAGCTGGGCCTTTACTCTTATTGAGCATTTTAAATTGTATGGCCGACTTGTCCGAAACCAATCCACTATAACCCCCAAGGGCATCAATTTCCCGAACTATTTGTCCTTTAGCTATTCCCCCCATGGCCGGGTTACAAGACATCTGCCCGATTGTTTGCAAATTCATGGTAACCAATAGGGTTTTAGAGCCCATATTTGCCGACGCTGCGGCCGCTTCCGCTCCTGCATGACCCCCACCTACTACAATTACATCATATTCTTTCTCGAACATAGCTCTCTTCTATTGTTCCACGTGGAACATCTTTAATTTTTCGTCCTCTTTGCGTCTCATTTCTTCCTTATCCAATACTGACTTATCATTATAACCCATTAAATGCAACATCCCATGAGCCATTACGCGCCTCAATTCTTCATCGGTTCCCGTTTTGAACAACAGGGCATTTTCCTTAACTCTATCTATTGATATGAAAACATCCCCCTGAAGTTGTTTCCCTCTTGTATAATCGAAAGTAATTACGTCCGTATAATCCGTATGCTTTAAATATTTTTCGTTAATCAGCAGCACCTTTTCGTCAGAGCTTAGTATGTAACAAATCTGCTCAGCGATATATCCCTCTGATGCCGCCAGCTTAGTTAACCAATCGGTCTATTTCTTTTGATCATCGATCTGAAAATCAGTTTCATATACAAATTCAATCATCTTTTTTAAAGTACTTCTTAGCCTTCTGCTTATAAAATTCCTGCAAAGGTAATACTTGTCTTTGTAATAATTCCAATTGTCCTTCTTCTGTATTCTTATCCTTCTCTGTCGTAACCAACGGTCTGCCGTATTTACTTCTAGCTTCACTACTTTCTCTTTCCTCTTTCATCCCTTGTTCCATAGCCGCATTTTCAAGTTTTAGCAGCTGCTGCTGTATCCTGTTTGCCCTGTCCATCGTTCTCTGCGTGATCCCATTTTCCAAAAGATCTCGTTCAAAATCCTCCATTTGCTTTGCCAGTCTTTTAGCCAGTTGTTTATCTGACTCCTGAATAAAGTTCTCTAATTGTTCCTCCAGCTTATTGCGTATTGCTTGTTGTTCTTTATATATTTCATATAATTCTCTCAACTCCTCTTCATTCAGATCCATGCCTCTATTCCCATCGCCCTCTTCGTTTCCATTTCCTTCCGTGCCTTCTTTTCCCTCATTCTTCCCTTCCTTACCTTTACCCTCCTTACTTTCCCCAGTATCGCCCTCTTTACCATTTTCTCCCTGCTCTCCTTCCTTTCCCTTCTCCCCCTTATTTTTCAAACCCTCCATCCCCTGCTGAATGCTATTTTGCCCCTTTATGATATCCGGGAGTTGGAAACCTTCACTTTTCTGACCGCTGCCTTTCCCCTTGCTCAGGGACTGCTGCATATTACTTAACGTATTTGCTAGAAAGTCTGCTAGATTATTGGCAGCCGTTAATACATACTGTTGATAAGACAAACCCTGATACGTTTGCCCATCTGATAAACTACTTAGTGATTGTTCTATATTAAAATACACCTCTGTGATCTGCTCATTTACGAATTCTGTCAGCTCTACCTGTCTTAAGGAAAGAGCAAAAAGACTGTCATCTACATGTTCAAACAAACTTTTTAATTGTTGCTCTTCGCGCACTACATTCGTATAATACCCATTTTCTGTCCCCTGCTCCTGTAAGCGGTCATACAGCGCCTCCTGTTTAAATGAAAAAATGACCAGATTATCCAGGATCTGTCGTAACATTTCTGCATCCTCGGCCATGGAGGAACCTCCACCGGACATTGCCGATTGCTGTAGAGCCTCCGACATCTGTTTCATTTTATTGGCTGCGGATTGTTGCTTCTTTTTGGCATTATCCCCCGCCTTTTGTTTCTCCTGTCCTTCCGAAGCCTCCTCATTTCCCTGCTGTTTATTTAACTCCTCTTTCGCTTGCTGTAACTCTTCCTTTACTTCTTCCTCCTTTTTTTCAGAAGTGTTTATTTCTAATGGTTTTTTCAGATCCTTGTTCGCACTTCTAAGTTCATCAAGGCCTTTTGAGATAGAATCGAATTCCGTATTGATCTTCTCTTGTTCCTTTACATTAAAATCTTGTTCCTGTCCTAACTTAGACAAGAGTTCCTGTTTTTCTGATAGTTCATTCAAATCTTTAGCAAGCTGATTCGCCTTCTCTGTTACGTAATATCGTTTAGTGAGTTCTAGTAATTGAGCTAGATTACGCTTACTATTTTGTTGCTTTTTCCCTATTTCTTCGAGCCGTTCGGCCATTTCCTCTTTATTAAGCTTATCTGCTATTTTCTGAAGTTCCTCCAGTAATTTCTCATTCTTGCGAGCTTCTAACTCCTGCCGTTCCAATCTTTCTTTTAACAAAGGGTCATTTTGCGCTGCTTTATCTATTGATTGCTTTAGCTCCTTGCTAAACTTTTCCATTAGAGACTCCTGTTGTTGCTGCTGTTTAAGGAAATCCTTTATCGCCCTTTGGTCATTAAAACTCAATACGCTTTTTTCTTTTTGTTCGCGCTCCAGGTTATTCAGGACCTTTTCCTGTTCCTGAAATTTATCTAATGCCCCATCCCACTCTTGCAGCAGTTTCTTCTGATCCTTAAGCAATTGCTCTTTTTCCTGACGTTCATTAAGGATCTCTGTTGTGAAAATCTGACTTCTTCCCACCTTCCCGTTATGCAAAACATCATTGTCTGTAACCTGAAAATAATAAGAATACGCCTTTCCTTTTTCCAGGTTCAGACCCGATGGAAAGTCATAGTAAAAGCGATAATCGCGGGCCTCGGGCCGCGCCAATTCCACAGAAGTTGTTTTATTATCCTCATTATCAGTATAATAGACCAATTCTACCTTGCTTACTTCATAATCATCACTGGTATTGCCTTCATAGGTGATTCCTCCATATGTAGAATCGCGCAACTCTTCTACGTTGATGGAAGGACTCGCATCCTTGGTCACTCCAATCCGGTATTTGAGTCGCTCATAATGCATCACATTCTCATTTGAGGTAGTTACTTCATATTCTACATCCTTAAAAACCCTTTTAGAAAAACCATAGCGCCCGTCAGAAACTATAAACGCCATAGTGGTGTCAGCGCTTATCCAATCTACCCGATCTGTTTGCTGGCTTGAGATCTGCCATGTAACACTAGTTCCCTCAGGTACCACTGCGTTTCCGGTTCCTAACAAGGTATCGGCCTTCTTCTGTGTATAGGCAGGATATCTTAAAATAGTCTTGAATTCCTGAATAGAAGGTGTTGCCAATGAAGTTAATTGGTACTGTCTGGAACTTATGTCGTTGGCGGTCAGGTAAAAATCCTGTGTCTGTATGGGTGCCTTAAAAGTATATGAAAACTGTCCGTTGTCTTGTTGTAATAAACGCTCTTTTCCATCTAGTACTATATAGGCCACTTCTGGTTGAACTTCGCCTTCGATGGCAATATTAAGCGTGTATGATTCTGATTGAAGCACATCCAAGTTCCCATTTAGCAGCACAAACCTGAATGGAGCAGGTTTCTCATAGGCGACGTCATAATTAACCACCCGTTTATAGGAGCCAAAAAAAGCATCTAATTTACCCGCAACGGCGATTAAGGCGATGATCACTACCGGTATTGCGATATACTTTGCGTAGTTTAAACTCTTCCGCAGGTCGATCGCTTTATTGAATGAAATGGGAGAAAGCCTTTTAGAACGCTGTTCTATACTGGCCAACAATAATTCTGTCTGATGTGTGTCTTCGGCCAGATCTAAAAGATTGATCAGATGATCGCCTACTTCGGGGAAATGATTCCCTATGATCCCTGATGCTTGTTTAAAGTTGAGTCCTTTTCTTATTCGGAATAAATACGCAAAGGGAATGATTACATATCGAATAAGTAATAGTGTTACTCCTGTAAAGAACACCAGCAATAAAATAAGCCTGGCAGTTGAGCCCATCCAAAGGAAGTATTCCAGGGACATTACTGACAAGAAAAACAACAATCCCAAGGCCATAAATACCAGTGTCCCTTTAATTATTTGGGTGGTGTAGTACTTGGTAATGAAAGCCGACAGTTTATGTAGAATGCTATTATAACTATCCAAAATCTCCTATATTTAATACCAAGATACCGGATATGCCATAATTGATGGTCAAAAATTTGTTAAAAAGCTTACTATGAAGGATTTAAAATACCTGGCAGCATTGAGTATTCCTGTTTCTGCCGTGCTAAGTATTTATTATGGAGGTATATGGAGTTATTTAACGCCCGTTTATGCCTTTGTAATTATTCCGGTACTGGAAATCATTCTGCCTCTGGACGCTGAGAACTACGACGCTGCAACCAGGGAAAATAGAAAGGTCAACAAGGTGTTTGACTGGATGCTTTACGCTAATCTTCCCATTGTCTACGGTCTACTATTCTACTATTTCTGGTCCTTTTCACAGAACGCCTATGCGTCTTATGAAATAATAGGATTCATCCTCTCTCTTGGGATTGTACTTGGCACCAACGGTATTAATGTTGGCCATGAGCTGGGGCATAGACAACAATCAAAGGAACGTTTTCTGGGAAAATTGCTGCTGCTTCCTTCTTTGTACATGCATTTCTACATTGAACATAATTTTGGGCACCATGTTCACGCTGCCACAAAAGAAGATCCTGCCACAGCGCGATACAACCAGTCCGTTTATTCCTTTTGGATCACTTCGGTCAGCAGACAAATCGCAAAAGCCTGGAAGATTCAACTAAAATTATTAGCGCTGGAAAAACGATCGTTCTTCTCTTTTAAAAATGATATGTTTTGGTATCTGGTGTTGCAGTTTGGGTATTTGATGCTGATCCTGTTCTTATTTAATATCCCAACGCTTTTATTCGCTCTTGGATCGGCTGTTGTAGGTTTCTTATTACTAGAAACGGTAAACTATATAGAGCATTATGGTCTGCTTCGCCTAAAACTCCCTTCGGGCCGTTATGAGCGGGTAAAGGAGATACATTCCTGGAACAGCAATCATATCCTGGGGCGAATTATCCTTTATGAATTAACCAGACATAGTGATCATCATTATATTTCTTCTAAAAAATATCAGCTACTCGATTGTTATGAGGATTCTCCGCAAATGCCTTTTGGCTATCCCACTTCTATGGTTCTTGCATTGATGCCTCCCTTGTGGTTCAGGATTATGAACAAGCGTATTCCCGCCCCTATGAAAATAAGATAACAGATTAAATAGTCTCCCGCAGCAAGGGAATTGAAGCCGTAACCTTTTGGGGTTCGCCTGCTTCCGCCTATCTTTGTTTCCTTAAGAAATTTTGGATGAACAACAATGTACGCGTTCGGTTTGCTCCCAGTCCTACTGGGCCATTACATATAGGCGGGGTCCGTACGGCCTTATTTAATTATTTATTTGCAAAAAAACACGGAGGCTCTTTTCTGCTGAGAATTGAAGATACAGATCAGCAACGCTATGTGGAAGGCGCCGAACAATATATTATTGATGCCCTAAACTGGTGTAATATCCCATTTGATGAAGGCCCGGGGAAAGAAAAAGGTTTTGGTCCGTATCGTCAGAGTGAGCGCAAAGATCTTTATAAAAAATACGCGGAAGAACTGGTGGAAAACGGCAAGGCATATTACGCCTTCGATACTCCAGAAAATTTAGAGCTTCACCGTAACGATCACGAGGCAAAAGGCAAGACCTTTATCTACAACTGGCACAATAGAGAAAAGCTTTCCAATTCTCTATCCTTATCCAAAGAAGAGGTTCAGAATAGAATAGCAGCAGGCGAAGATCATGTAATCAGGTTTAAAACGCCGCATCAGGAAAATGTAGTCTTACACGACCTAATCCGTGGAGAGATTCACATAGACGCTTCATTATTAGACGATAAGGTTTTGTTTAAAAGTGATGGGATGCCTACCTATCATTTGGCAAACATTGTGGATGATCATTTAATGGAGATCAGTCATGTGATCAGAGGCGAAGAGTGGTTACCTTCCTTAGCGCTGCATTGTCAACTTTATGAGGCGTTTGCCTGGAAACCTCCGGTATTTGCGCATTTGCCTTTAATTATGAAACCCACCGGCAAAGGTAAATTAAGCAAGCGAGACGGAGAAAAAATGGGCTTCCCGGTCTTTCCGCTCTCCTGGGGAAATTCTACGGGATATAGGGAAGCGGGATATTTTCCGGAAGCTGTTGTTAATTTCCTGGTGATGCTCGGATGGAATTCCGGAGATGACAAAGAACTGTATAGCTTAAAGGAATTAGTAGATGCTTTTACGCTGGAACGCGTCCACAATTCCGGAGCGCGTTTTGATCCGGATAAAACCAAATGGTATAACCATCAATACCTGCAACAAAAATCTGATGCAGAAATAGCAGCACTATTTTATCCCATTGTAAATAACAAGAATGTTGATTTGGCGTCACATGTGAATTTGGATTATGTAACCAGGGTGGTGTCTTTGGTGAAAGAACGCGCCGATTTTGTCAATGACCTTTGGGATCTGAGTTCATATTTCTTTTTTGCGCCCCAGCAGTATGAAGATAAGGCTGTTAAAAAACAATGGAAAGAGAGTACCCCAAGCGTTCTTGGGGAGCTGCAAAAGATGTTAATAACTCAGGTTTCATTTGAATCGGATACATTAGAGACCGCCGTAAAACAATGGATCGCTGCGGAAGGAATTTCCTTTGGTGCGGTAATGGCGCCATTGCGACTGGTGATTGTTGGGGATCTTAAAGGGCCTCATTTATTTGATATTCTTTCCTTGCTTGGGAAAGAAGAAAGTCTAAACAGAATTCAGATTGCTTTAGACCGATTATCTTAATATATTGACGCAGCACACCAAAATTATATAAGAAAAGGGTGTAACAAACCGGTAAAAATTCCGACCAATTAGGAACACATATTTTTAAATCATTAACTAAATCAATAATAATGGGAAATTTTGTTTTAATACCAATCTTCTTCTTAGCACTCCTAGTTCTTTTAATGTCCTTTTTTGTCGTAAAACAACAATCGGCAGCCATCATTGAACGTTTTGGGAGATTCCAAAGCATCCGGAATTCAGGATTACAGATGAAGATTCCTTTAGTGGATAAGATAGCAGGGCGGGTGAGTTTAAAGATTCAGCAATTAGATGTGATCGTTGAAACTAAAACCCTGGATGATGTATTTGTAAAATTGAAGGTGTCCGTACAATACGTGATTATCAAAAGCAAGGTGTATGAGGCTTTTTATATTTTAGATTTTCCTCATGAACAAATAACCTCCTATGTTTTTGATGTGGTCAGGGCAGAGGTTCCTAAAATGAAACTCGATGATGTATTTGTGAAAAAAGATGATATTGCAAATGCCGTGAAAAGCGAATTACAAGATGCGATGCTCGACTATGGATACGACATCATCAAAACCCTGGTGACGGATATTGATCCCGATTCTCAGGTAAAAGCGGCCATGAACCGTATTAATGCCTCTGAAAGAGAAAAGATCGCAGCACAATTTGAAGGAGATGCCGCGCGTATCCTGATCGTTGAAAAAGCAAAAGCGGAAGCCGAGAGTAAGCGTTTACAGGGAATGGGGATCGCAGATCAAAGAAGGGAAATTGCCCGAGGCCTGGAAGAATCTGTAGAAGTGCTCAACAAAGTGGGTATTAATTCACAGGAAGCATCTGCTTTAATCGTGGTGACACAACATTACGACACCTTACAGGCTATTGGTGAGGAAACCAACACCAATCTGATTTTATTGCCTAACTCACCACAAGCCGGAAGTGACATGCTCAACAATATGGTAGCATCTTTTACAGCCAGTAATATGATAGGAGAGGCCATGAAAAAAGATAATCCTAAGCCGAAAACAAAGAAGTAGGCACTTCTCATTAAAGTTAAAAACCCTGACGTTTTACAAACGTCAGGGTTTTTTATTGGATGTGTCTTCAAAACGAAGTTATTCTCTTTAGACGCCCTCCCTTGAGATTTCGATCAACGAGCCAGGCATTTGCCTTCTCATGCCGTAAAAATGGCTTAGAACTCTCCTAATTGACCGATTTATAATTATATATACTTATTGTTATAATAAAAATAATAGACATCCTCTATATTACGATTTTTCCTGAATCCTGGCCCAGGTATCTCGCAGGGGAACGGTTCTGTTAAAAACCAACTTCTCTGGGGTGGAATCCGAATCTACGTTAAAATATCCAAGGCGCTGAAATTGAAAATGATCTTCTATCTGTGCGTCTTTTAAACTGGGCTCTACATATGCAGTTATAAGTTGTAAGGAATCCGGATTTACAAATTCCATAAATTCCCTGTCCTTATGAGCATCTGGCGCCTCGTCCGTGAAAAGTCGGTCATACAACCTCACCTCTGCCTTTAAAGCATGAGGAACAGACACCCAGTGAAGGGTTCCTTTTACTTTTCGGAGACTTTCTTCTGTGCCGCTGCCACTTTTACTTTTAGGATCATAGCTACACTGTATCTCCGTGACCTTTCCCTCACTGTCTTTGGTGCAACTCTCTGCTTTAATGATATACCCATTTTTAAGACGGACCTCACCTCCCAGCTTTAAGCGGAAGAATTTCCTGTTGGCCTCTTCCTTAAAATCGTCTTGCTCTATATACAGTTCCCTTGAAAAAGGTACTTCTCTATAGCCAGCGGACTCGTCTTCGGGATTATTTTCCGCTTTCAACCATTCGGTATTGTCTTCTGAATAGTTCGTAATCACCACTTTAATAGGGTCCAAGACCGCCATTACTCTGGGTGCAATTTTATTTAAATGTTCCCGAACATGAAATTCAAGCAAGGAAACATCTACCAGGTTCTCCCTTTTAGCGATCCCAATGGTATCTGCAAAATTCCGAATAGATTCTGCCGTATACCCCCTTCTTCTGAGTCCGGATATGGTAGGCATTCTTGGATCATCCCATCCGCTTACCACATTATTTTCTACCAATTGCAGAAGTTTTCTTTTACTTACCACCGTATGGCTTAGGTTCCTTCTGGCAAATTCGCGTTGTTTCGGACGTATCTTGTCGTCTGCAATGACCTGATCTAAGAACCAGTCATATAGTTCCCGATGAGGTGCAAATTCAAGAGTGCACAAGGAATGTGACACCTGCTCAATATAATCACTTTCCCCATGCGTCCAATCGTACATAGGATAAATACACCAATCGGTATTTGTGCGATGATGAGGCCTGTGCAATACCCTGTACATAATAGGGTCTCTCATAAGCATATTGGTGGAGGCCATGTCTATTTTAGCTCTTAGCACATGACTTCCCTCGGGGAATTTTCCCTCTTTCATTTCCTGAAAAAGACGCAGATTTTCTTCCACACTGCGCTCTCTGAAAGGGCTATTCACACCCGGTTCCGTAGGGGTTCCCTTTTGTGTTGCCATTTCTTCTGATGTCTGGCTATCTACGTAGGCCTTTCCATTCCTGATCAACTGAATGGCCCAATCATATAACTGCTGAAAATAATCTGAGGCATAGCATTCATTCTCCCAAATGTATCCAAGCCATTCCACATCTCGCTTTATTGCATCTACGTACTCTTTTTCCTCCTTAGCCGGATTGGTGTCATCGAACCTCAAATTTACAGGGGAATTGTATCGTAATCCAAGACCAAAATTGAGGCAAATAGAACTCGCGTGGCCTATGTGTAAATAGCCATTGGGTTCGGGTGGAAAACGGAAACGCAATTGCTTTTTTGGAAATCCTTTAGACAGGTCTTCCTCCACAATATGTTCTATAAAATTCAGCGCTTTTTTTTCTTCGCTCATGACTGGCTTTTTGAAGCTGCAAAGGTATGAAAAATGGGAGTATAAGGCCCATAAAAAAGCCTATCCATACAAATAGTACCATTTCACAACATATTTAAATAGCCCTACAACATTAAATTCCTGCGGCAGCATTTATATGACATATTTGTTACAGAATACTAAATGGGATGAGAAAAACTGGTGGTTTGAGATTGAGATACCACCGCTGTAGTCCCCCAAAACTACACCCGCTTATGAAAACAAAATTATTCTACATCGTACGGTTTATGATGCTACCGATCTTCCTACTGGGTCTGGGTAGTATGCATGCCCAGGTGCTTAATGCACCAGAGGCAGCGCCAAACCAAACGCCCCCTGCCGGTGCCACTCCCTGGAACAGGGCTTGTGCTTCTGGCAGTTTTAATGATTACTGGGTTCAATTTACCTGGAATCCTCCTATGGTGAACACTGATAACGAATTTGTACTTGAGCTCTCGGATGCCGACGGCAACTTTAGCAGTCCGGTTGAACTGGCCAGGGATGGGACCAAGAATCTTGTTTTCGATTTCTATATGCAATTCACGGTTCCTGTTGATACAAGGGGAGAAAACTACCGTCTTCGGGTTCGAAGTACTAGTCCGGCTGTTACCGGCCCTGCCTCTGTGCCTTACCCTATGTACTACATTGGCGTTAATAGTGGACTCACCATCAGACAACAGGGCCAATCCGACTTTGGCGATGGAACTGCCCAGGTATGTGATGGAAATTCTATTACCCTTGAAGTATATGGTTTAGCCAATGCAGATACCTTTCAGTATAATTGGTATATGTCTGGCTCGCCACTATCTGAAAAATCAGAATCTATTACGGTAAGTTCTTCCGGCATGTACAATGTTGAAATAGATTACGGTGCTTGTTCCGGATCCGGGAACACCCTATCCAATTTAATAGATGTTACCTCGGGCACTAGTCTGGGCATAGCCATTAATCCTCCTGCCAAAACAGATCTCTGCAGTGGGGAGACCATGCCTCTGGAAGCGAACATCAACAATCCCAGCTTAACATATACCTGGTATCAAAACGGCGCGGTGATCCCGGCGTCTAACAATTATATCTATACGGTAGACGCTTCAAATCCCGGATTTGAAGGCGATTATGAGTTTGAGATCTTTGGGCCAGGAGCCTGTGTGGAGCGTTCAGCGGCCCTGACCATCACCAACGCGGGTAACTTTACGGTTACCAGAGACAATACTGCTAACATTGTATTGTTGCCAGGACAAACCTCTACTTTAAGTGTTAGTACAGGTGCTTCAGCGCCAACCTACCAGTGGTTTAGGGATGGTAATCCGGTGAGTGGGGCTACCTCTTCAAGCCTGGTAGTGAACGACACTCAAACAGGTACGTATTTTGCCAGGGTTACCTTAAGTGGTGGTGCCTGCGCTTCTACTTCTTTAGATTCAGAGAGTACCGTTGTGGTTACGCCCGCTTCTTTTGAACTGATTGTAGACTACGCCAACTCTTATATGTCTTGTGAAAGCACAAGTATCGCCCTTGAAGTAAGTACTATCAATGCAGTAGATGCTGGAGGTAACAGAACCGATGTTACCTCGGCCATCATCAATGACTTTTCCTACCAATGGCAATTAGACGGCGCCAATGTTGCAGGAGCCACCAATAGCTCTATAAGCTTAACGGATCCATCAGAAAATGGTTCCTATACCTTAGATGGTTCTATTAGCACATATTCCAGCAGTTCAAATGCGCTCTCTGTTCAACTTTTAGTGAATGAGACTTTGACCATCACAAGTACCGGACTGGTAAGTTGCGGGCCTGCGGAACCTATTACTATTAGTACAACCACCAATTTAAGCGGAGAGACCTACGCTTGGTATCGAAATGGTACAGATATGGGGGTAACCATGGCGGATCTTACTGTAACCGAACAAGGGACATACCAATTGGTATTAATGCGAAACGGCTGCCCATTACCCTCTAATGAGATCGCAATAAATCCACTGGATGAGAATCTTATAAGCCTGGATCCTGCTGCAGATATTGTCTTTCCGGAAGGTGGATCCAGAACTATATCTGCCACAGGAGGTGCCAGTTATAGTTGGTTAGACAGCAATAATGTAGAAATGAGTACAGGATCTTCAATGACCTTTACTGAAGCAGGAGACTTTGTGCTAATTGCGACCATCGGGAATTGCCAGGTGGTAAGAAATATATCTGTTTCATATCTGGACACTTTTAAAGTGCCCAATGTGATCACTGTAAATGGTGATGGGATAAATGATCAATGGATCATTCCCAATTCATATTCGAACAAAACTGATGTAAATGTGATCATCTATAATGAAAAAGGTGAAGAGATCATCAATGAATTTAATTATCAAAATAACTGGCCTTTGTCTTCCGCCTCGTTCCCAAAACAGAATATGGTGTTCTTCTATAAAATAAGAAATGCCTCGGAAGTCTTAAAACAAGGTACCATAACCGTTATACGTTAACCAAACCAATGAAACCAAGAGTACTCCTTTTATTGTTATTGTGTGTGTTGGGATCCCTGGGTTTACATGCCCAGGATGAGAATCCCTTCATTACCTATGACGTGCCTTCTCAGAACCTGTTAAAGTTTAACCGGTTCCTGATCAATCCCACATTTTCAACTGTGAGGGAGAATAAATCGTACGTCAACCTATTACACCGTAACCAATCTGTTACTTTCGACGATAACAACCAAACCTATTTCTTAAGCTACAGCGGTAGGATGAACGACCGCACCGGACTCGGATTGAGTTTGTACACCCAAAGAGAAGGGATCGTAAGTAACTATGGGGTGCTTGCTAATTATGCCTACGGAATAAAACTTAGTGATAAGAGTAATTTTACGTTTGGTGCCAACTTTTCTTACTACAATAGCGGTTTTGATGAGAACAGGGCAAACCCCATAGAAATAGATCCTTTATTAAATGGCTTTCAGGATGTTTCCCTAATATCTTTTCAGCCCGGTTTTAACCTGTCTTATGGGAAATTTGATTTTGGTCTTTTTGCTGAAAATCTGTTCGATTACAATCTTAAAACCAATGAATCTGTTTCCGATTTTCAGGACAAGACATTCTCCGGTCACCTACAATATACCCATCAGTTTGAAAATGCAAGTGGGATCATGGAAAATGCCCGACTTATGCCTCTTGCCCGTGCAAGAAAGGTAGGGCAGGACGACTTTGTGTTGGGGGGTAATCTTATCCTGGATCTTCCAAAACTAGGATGGGTGCAGGGAGGATACGATAGTTTTTATGGTGCTTCTGCAGGTATTGGCTTTAATCTCAACAAGCGGATCTCCATAGGGTATACCATGGAAAAAGGCCTGTCTAACACCTTCGACAATTTTGGACTTACCCATGAAATCTCCTTTGCTTACTCCATTACCCCAAACCTCACAGAAGACAGGGTAATGTTGGAAGATAGTGAAGAGGTCCTAGCTCAAAATGAGGAAGAAGATGAACTGCTTACTGAAGAATCCATTACTGAAAAGGATAGAGAAATTGCAGAGCTCAAACGTCGTCTTACTGAAAACGATGCCATCCTGGCCGAATTAATGTACAGGCAAGATTCTCTAGAAAACAATCGTCAAAAAGATCTGGAAGACAGGTTTGAGCGCGTTATGCGCATGGTCCGAAGAGAAACCAGCGGGGAACGTCCTGAGCTTGAGGAAAAGGCCAAAGAGATGTACTTTATAAACAACGACAAGTCCGCACTGGCCCAACAAACTGTAGATCCTAAGGATTTCAATCAAAGAAAGACCAATGAGGCCAGACCAGAACCGGTTATTCAAAAAGAACAGACCAGGGATGCCGTTGCCAGAGTAAGCACCAAACAAGAGAAAAAAACTACTTCTACACAGACATCATCTGGTGTCAAGAGTAGAAAATTCCGTAATCTACAAGGTGTTGAGGATGGCTACTATGTGGTAGCAAATGTATATAAGGACGAGCACTACCTGTCTAAGTTCGTGGATAAAATGAACGGTGAAGGCTTCCCTGCCAACTATATAGACAATCCGAATAACGGACTTAAATATGTATACCTGAAAAGATACAACAGCTGGAAAGAGGCCGAAGATGCCTACCGTACTAAAATGGGTGGAAATTATGAAGGCGATCTGTGGATCATGAATATCGAGAATCGATATAGAAATGACGCCTATGTTGCCAACACAAACAAAATCAAGGAAAAGTCGTCCAAATTCGGAACGGATGTGCTTCAGAAGAATGTGGTTGTACAGGATAATATCGCGAACAATGCCACAGAAGAACAGGAACAAGGCCTGGCTCAGGGAATCACAGATTACTATATCATTGCGAATGTTTTTGCAAACCCAAATAACGCCTCACGTTTTGTAAAGCTATTGAATTCCAGAGGATTAAGCGCAAGCTACTTTATTAATCCACAAAATAAATACCGATACGTATATTTAAAAAAACACAATAGCTGGAACAACGCTTTGGTTTCTTACTACTCCAAAATTAATGACGCGTATAAGGACAAAATGTGGATCATGCGTGTCACCCCAAATCTAATTGCATAAGTATGAGACCAAACTTTACCCAAAAAGTACTTGCGGCCTGTTTAGTCCTCTTTTCTTATGTAGGCTATTCACAGGAATTTAACAACTTCGAGATTCGATATCAGAACAATCTCAAGGGCGACCTTACCTTTATAGCCAACAATATTGTGAACCGAGATGGTGGAACAGGAAATACCGAACCTGAAGATCCATACAATACCACAGGTAATTCCTCTACCTATAATGACTGGCTCAACCAGCAATACATAGATATAGACAGCGACCCCACTACTTTTAGTTCGAGCTCGGCCACCTTTGCGTTCCCTAATGCCAGTTGTAACCTTATTAGGTACGCCGGACTGTACTGGTCCGCTACCTATCCTAGTGAACAGGCAGGGCAGGCGGTAGGAACCAATAGACAAAACGACTTCAATCAGGTTAAATTTATGGTGCCTGGTGGTGCCTATATAGACATTGTAGCCGATGAGGTCCTATATGATGGATTTACAAGTGGTGACCCCTCTGTAACTCAAAACAGCCCATATGCCTGTTATGCCGATGTAACCGCACTGATCACTCCATTAGCGGATCCAACCGGAGATTACACCATTGCCAACGTACGTTCTGTAGTTGGGTCTTTATCCCCCGGAGGAGGTGCCGCCGCAGGCTGGACACTCGTTATTGTATATGAAAACCCCACCCTTACCGGGAAACTAATTACCACTTTTGATGGTTTTGCCAGGGTTCGAAGTGCCAATCCTACGGTAGATATCAACTATGCTGGTTTTAACACGATACCGGCCGGACCGGTTCGTGCTAACATAGGTGCGGCAGCTTTAGAGGGCGATAACCGTATCACAGGAGATAGAATGCAGATCAGCTCTGCTACTGTACCCGGTTTTACAAATATCAGTAACGGGGTAAATCCTGCAAATAACTTCTTTAACAGTAATATTACTTTAAACGGGGCTATCACTACCAACCGAAATCCCAATAGTGTAAATACCCTTGGGTACGATACGGATATGTTTCTGTTAAACAACCCGGGCAACTCCGTGATTCCCAATTCAGAAACCGCTGCAACCCTAAGGTTTACCTCGAGTGGAGATCAATATTACCCCTTTTTCAACTCTTTTAATATTGAGATCATTGAACCCAATATTATCGTAGAGAAAAAGGTAGAAGACATTGCGGGGAACGATATTACCGGAATGGGCGTTAATCTGGGTCAACTCCTGGATTACGTGCTTTCCTTTGAAAATATTGGCAACGATGACGCCACTAACTATGTGTTGCGCGACATCCTGCCCGTGAATGTCACCATAGACGAGTCTAATCTCGTAATGCCTGCGGGGGTAACCTATGTATACGATCCGATATCGCACGAAATTTCTTTTTTTATTCCTGATAATATCGTGGAAGAAGGAGATCCCACAAGAGAGATCAGAATGCGTGTTAGGGTGGCAGAAAACTGTTTTGATTTTGTGGATGCATGTACAGATCAAATTCCAAACCAGGCCTATTCAACCTATCAGGGAGTCATTAATAATAATGTTATTACAGATGATCCCAGTGTGTCCGATTTTGACAATTGTGGTTTTGTAACCCCGGGCGCGACAAACTTTTTACTAGACGATCTGGAAAGCTGTGATTATAGCAGAACCGTCCAGCTCTGTGGAGAGGATGTATTGCTAGATGCAGGGGATAATTTTGACAGCTACGTTTGGTACCGGGATGAGAATATGGATGGTCTTATTGACGCAGGAGATACCATCATTGATGATGGGGATCCAGACGGAGATCCGAGTACACAGTTGGTAACAGATCTTGGGATATACATTGTTGATAAAATCATAGCCGATCCTTGTAAAGGATTTCAGGAGATCATTACTGTTGAGCCTTTTGGTCTTACACAGACAAACCCTATCATAGACCTTATAAACGATACCTCTAACACAGTAGAAGGCGAGATTGTTACCTGTCCCAATGACGGGGAGCTATTACCAAAAATATTCCTTTGTGGATTAAATGACACCGAGCTCATAACCATTAATATCCCCGATGCTGATAGCATAGATTGGGAACAATTAGATACGGCAAGTTGTTCCTCTGCTGGGGCCGATTGTGCCAATAAGAACTCCGGATGTGCCTGGAACAATGTAGGTACGGGGAATAGCTTTTTAGCTTCGGATCCGGGGGAATATCGTCTCATTATCAATTACCAAAACGGGTGCTTTACAAGGTTCTATTTTAACATCTTTAAGAACCCGCTAGATCCTCAATATAATTCCAGAGATCTAATCTGTGCCGCTCCCGGCAATATTACGGTAACCAATATGCCGGCAGATTATGAATACCAATTACTGGATGCAACCAATGGGAATATCCTTGTGCCTTACAGCGCCAACAATGGGCCAAGCTTTACCATTGGAAGCAATGGTGCCTATACGGTAGAAATGCGACAGGTTGGGGTAACAGATGGTTGTATTTTCCGATTGGAGAACATAGGTATCCTCACCAGAGATTTCCAACTAGACATTACTACAAAAGACACGGATTGTAACGGTTTGGGGGAGATTTCCATCTCCGCCCTAGACGTTGAGCCACAGTACTATTATGAAATATCACAAGGTGGGACAATCGTAGACACGTATGGCCCTACGAATGACAACAACTATACCTTTCAAAACTTAAATGATGGTATATATGACGTAAGGGTTACCACAGACGACGGATGTGATCTTACCGAACAAGTTACCATTAATGATGTAACAGATCTTGCTGCAATTGCCACTACCACAAAGCCTATTGACTGTATTGATGGGATCATAACCGTAACCGGTTCCGGAGGTTTTCCAAATCCGGAATACCTCTATGCTATTTGGAGCTACAATGGGGTAACCCCCTATACCGATATTACTGATATCCCCCCTGCAGAATTCCAGGTTGAAAACGATTTTAGCTTTACAAATGGAGAAGAAGGCGATTATGTGTTTATTGTAGTAGATGCCAACAACTGTTGGGAGCTTTCAAATGTTGCAACTATTACTGTTGAACCAGCGGTTGACTATACCATAACTCCGGTAGATGAATTGTGTTTTGGGGCGGCAGACGGTTCCGTTTCTGTAAATATTATCAACAGTAACGGCTATACGCTTTCGTACACCCTGACCTATCCCGACAGCTCTACGGCATCTAATGGTTCAGGTAATTTTACAGGTTTGGGACAAGGCAACTACTCCCTTACTCTGACGCAAACCAATGGGACTGATATCTGTGATTTTATTGAGACCTTCTCTATAAGTGGCCCGGTAGATAGTGTTACAGCTACAGCGGTATTAATACAGCCATATACTTGTCTTCAAGATGCAACTATTGAGGCGCAGGGCGCTACCGGTGGAAATGCCCCTTATGAATACAGTATTGACGGGGTTACTTTCTTCTCCGGAGCCGGTGCTGAAACATTTGTGGGGCTTACAGATGGCAGTTATACGATAACCGTTAGAGATGCCAATGGGTGTCTGTTTGTAACCAACACTGTTGTGGTGGCTCCGCTTAATCCGCCAACGGATATCTCTTTTGCTGCAACCCCACCTAACTGCCCTGCTCAAACAGCCGATGTTACCTTAACAGTTGCTGGCGGAACGGGTGCTATAACTTATGATATTATTGCCCCAGCGGTAGTAAATAATGGCGCAAGTAACCTTTTCACAGGACTTAGTCCGGATACGTATACCTTCAGAGTAACCGATGCCAATGGTTGTGTTTATGAAGAAAATTATACTATTGCACCTGTAATTCCTATCAATGCCATAGGGCAATTGGTCAGTAATATTAGCTGCTTTGGGGACACTGACGGCGAAGCCCTATTTACCATTTCAGGGTTTGTTACTTCTTATGATTATTCTGTAACCGGTCCGGCTAGTTTTAGTGGGGTGGCCGAAACAAGTGCGACCATCTCACTAATGGGCTTAGCTGTAGGCACCTACGATATTACAGTAACGGATACAGATACAAATTGTACCGATACTGCCAGTGTAACTATAAACGGTCCTGCCGCCGCCTTAGCCCTGCTCGCTAACGAAACGCAGCCAACCTGTACTGCAGATGGTACAGTAAGCCTGGTGGCTTCAAATGGCTGGGGAGGTTATAATTACAGTATAACGTTTCCTGATTTAGTGACCATTGTAACAAACACCTCGGGGAATTTTACAGGACTTGATCAGTTTGGAACATATACCGCATCGGTTACCGATGCCAATGGTTGTATTATAACCACAACCTTCGATCTAAATGCCGCTGTTGCACCAGTGCTAGCTATTACTCCGAATGCTTTTTGTTATGACGATGCTACAGGCTTAACGCTAACGGCAAACGTTACCTCGGGTGGAGATGGAAATTATCAATATCGTCTAAACGGGGGTACATACGGCACAAATAATGTATTTGCCGGTTTGAGTGCTGGTACTTTTACCATTGATGTAATTGATGGAAATAATTGTACTGATACCGCTACTATCACCATTAATCCCGAGCTAAGTGTAACTGCCGCTGCAGGAAATATCACCAGTTGTGGAACAGCAACCGATGTAACCGTAACGGCTGCGGGAGGAGACGGTAGTTATGTGTTTGCTATTGTAGCTGATGGTGTTTCCCCAATTCCAGGTGATTTTGGGGTTATTAATCCTATAACTGTGACAGGTGGAGGAGATTATGACGTCTATGTCCGTGACAATAATGGGGGTGTAGGATACTGTGAAGCTACCTATGACCTTACAATTGCACAGGATCCTCCAATTACTATTACCCCAACAAGTACGCCCGTAGTTTGCTTTGGTGAATCGAACGGAACCATAAGCATAACCGCTGCTGGAGGTATGGGGCCATACCAATATAGTATTGACAATGGGGCAAATTATCAACCCTCAGGAAATTTTGTCAATGTAGCTGCCGGGACATATACTATCCGAGTCAGAGATGCCAACAATTGCGAGGAAACTTCTTCTATTATAGTTTCAGAGCCGGCTCCCATAACTGCTGAAGCTGTTCAAACACAAGCTTATACTTGTCTCCAATTAGGTGAAATTACTGTTGGAAGCATAACACCAACCACAGGCGGATCCGGAGATTACCAGTATAGCCTTAATGGCGGGGTGTGGACAGCGGCCACCACGGGAGGTGCTGTTTTCTCTGGTTTAATAGACGGCGCATACTCCATAAGGGTGCGCGATGCCAATGCAAGCAGTTGTTCAATTACATTGCCCGATGTTATTATTGCGCCTCTTCCAGTGGAGCCTAATGTAACAACAACCTTAACCTATAATTGCGACGGAACAGGCAATATTACCATACTGCCAAACGATCCTTCCTATATGTACATCCTGGATGGGGGAGTGCCTCAGGCTTCCAATGTTTTCTATAATGTTATAGTGGGAGGTCACACGATCACCGTAGATTATGGAAGTGACTGCACGGTAGACGCTCCTGTTTTTATTAACAGCGGCAATGCCTTTGATGCTTCAGTGACCAATTTTACAAACATTTCCTGTAATGGTGGTGCTGATGGTAGTATTACCTTTTCCATTACCAACTTTGATACCATTAATGGATTTGAGTACTCTGTAAACGGGGGAGGCTATTCTGCCCCACAAACCTCATCCCCAATAGTGGTTAATGGCTTATCCGCTGGTATTAACACCATTGATGTGCGGGATGTTTTAAACAACAGTTGTTTAATTGCACTTTCAGAAACGCTAACAGAGCCAACGCCGGTAGTTGCTTCTGCAAGCATTACAGCGCCCTTTACATGCTCCAATCTGGGGGCTACAATCACAGCAAGTGCCACAGGTGGCACCCCAACCTATCTATATCAATTAGAGGATACCGTGGGTGGCATTATTAGGCCGTATCAGGCATCCACTACTTTTGCAAGTGTTCCTGCGGGAGACTACATTGTTCGTGCCAGGGATATTAACAATTGTGATGATCCTATTGATGCGCCAATATCTGTATTGCCGCCAGTAAATCCTACATTTACCACTACGCCTACGCTTTGCTACTCAGGAGCTAACGATGCATCTATACAGGCAGATATTACATCTCTGCCAGGAAATGGTGGATTTCAGTTTAGTCTAAATGGAGGACCTTGGATTACACCAAGCCCTGCTACAGCCACTACATACACCTTCACGAACCTGGCCACTGGCACCTATACTATTGATGTTAGGGATCAATTTGGTTGTACGGGAGTTCAACAAAGTATTACAATTAATCCCCAATTAACCGCCATTATTGATGTAGTAGACCTAAGTACTTGTGCTGATGGAAGCATTACAGTTACAGCTTCTGGTGGTGATGGAAGTTATGAATACGCATTTGTTCCTACGACAACCAGTCCAACGGGATTATTTACCCCGGCCAATACGTTCGCTGTTACCGCCGGCAATGCAGGTGACTACGATGTGTATGTCAGGGATAATTCAGCTGTTGTTCCTTATTGTGAATACGTCGAAACAGTCACCGTTAACCCGGCCATTCCTTTGGTGTTTACCACCACAGCGAATGATCCGGAGTGTCATGATGGCGCAGGCTCTATTGATGTGAATATCACATCTGGTGTGGGTCCGTATACCCTTCAAATTATAGATTTGGATAATGGAGGAGCATCCGATGAAACAAATAACAATGTGGTTAACCCTGTTAAAACCTATTATAATTTAATGCCGGGTGATTATACTGTAATTGTTACGGATGTTAATGGCTGTATTGTCACAGACACACCCATAACGATAACCAACCCTGATGAATTAACAGCCGACATAGTGCCCATATTGCCTGCGGCTTGTGGCAGCCTAGATCCAAATGATTATGGCTTCCAGTTTATAAACTATCCTGCAACCCTAGGGTTAATTGAATTTAGTGCGGACGGAGGATTGACATGGACCGGAGATAATAGCATTCCGGGTACCACCGACATATTAACCGGTTATTTTTCAGGAACAAGCGTATATCCTTCACTAAGAACAACCGATGGGCTGGGGAATACGGTTTGTCAGGTAGATTTGCCTCGCTATATTATTCCTTTTCCTCTTGATGATCTGGATATCAGTATTTCTACTATTGTGGTTAACTGTAATGAACTACAGGTTACGGTACAGGGTACCGAAGGTGTTCCAAACTATGAGTACGCCTATACAGACGACCCTGCTTCCTTCAATCCGGCTACTGCAGGATGGACCGCAGCTCTGCCAGGATCTTACACCTGGATTGGTCTTATTCCAGGAAAAACTTATGTCTTTTATGTCAGGGATTCCACGGGTTGTATAAGGCAGAGTAATGTAAATGTAAATGATATCACGACCAACCCTATTGAGATAGACGCAACCTATGAGCCTTCTTGTTTTGGGGCAAATGATGCCGAAATTACTTATACGCTTACCGATACAGATGGCAATATTGAACCCAATATGCGCTGGGAATTGTATGATGTTCCCTCTGGTGGTATTGTTCAATCGAGTGGTGGAAATATTCCTTACAGTCCAACGATTGTTGTGAACGGTCTTGGGCCTGGTGAATATTATATTGTTGTAACGGAAGTAACCGGCGGTGGCGCAGATAATTGTACTTCCGGTAGTGAGAATATTCTCATCGAAGAGCTAGACGCTATTACGGCAACGGTAAATGTTATTCAAAATATTTCTTGTAACTCACCGGGGCTAATTCAAGTCACCAATATTTTAGGTGGAGGGGGTCAATTCACTTATGATGTGACCGGGCCAGCGCCATTTGTTCCTATTGTTGGCACCACCGATAATCCAATTGAAATAGCTACTGGTTCACCAGCAGGTAATTATACGGTCACTATTCAGGATCAATTTGGTTGTGGGCAGAGTTATGTAGTGCCTGTTACCCTGGATCCAAGTCCGGAAATTTTGCTTACGCTTGTGCCTAACTGCGCGGTTGAAGGCGCATTTGAGGTTATGGTTACATTAGACCAGGCGGGTATAGGTCCTTACGCTTTAAGTGTTAATGGTGGTCCCTTTCAAAACATAGTATTTAACGGAAGCAACGAGTATACCATTACAAATCTGAGTTCCGGTGCGGGGCAGACCGTAGAGATCATGGATCTTAACGGCTGTGGAGAAACCGAAATAATAACAATCTATCCTCCATTGCAGTTTACTGCCATTCAAACAGAGCTTTTAGATTGTGACACCCCTCCTAATAATAATGCTGAAATTACCATAAATGTGATTTCTGGCTCCGGTTTCTATGAATATGAAATAGTTGGTCCTATTAATCAGGGACGGATTCCACTGCCATCAAATCCTTATGTTTGGACCGGTGCCAGCGCAAACGGTGTTTACAGTGTAATAGTTTATGATGTAGGCACGCCAGTGCCAAATTGCCAGCGCACTATCGATGTAGATGCCCCGGCTGCTATTGTTCCGGTTTATACGGAAATCCATACCGATGTTACATGTAACGGAGCAGATGATGGTACCATTACGCTTACGGCTGTAGATAATGGTATTACCCCACTTACATATACTATTTCACCCATTGCGGGTTCTTTTAATGCGGCAACAAATACTTTTGAAAATTTACCTCCTGATACGTACTCCATCACGGCAACGGGAGCAAATAATTGCATAACCATTCTTGCAAATATTATTATTAATGAGCCTGCAGTGCTGGTAATCCCAGCACCAACAATTGTTGAGTTTGCATGCGTGGCTGGAAATACTACCAGTAATGCCTCTATTACGATTAACAGTGCAGCAATAACCGGGGGCAGTGGCACTTACGTAGTATATGAATTCGTCAATGATCAGGGAACCCCTGCGCCAGGTGATGATGTTGTTGTTCAAACAGGTCCTAATGTTACCTACATTGAAACGAATACAGCTGGTGGAAGTTATACAATAAATGTGTACGACACCAATGGTTGTGTTGGAACAGCCAGTGCTGTGATCGTGCCTTTCGATCAATTATTAACAGCTACGGCGGCTATTACCAACCCTATTAGTTGTAATCCTGGAATGGATGGTGAAATTACAATCACTGCCACTTCAATCATTAATAACCCGGCTAATTTCGAATACAGTATAAATAATGGCGTAAGCTACCAAGCTTCTAATATTTTTAGTGGATTGGATGCCGGGGTATACAATTTTCTGATACGAAATATAAATACCGGTTGTGTTATATCGGCTTCAGAGACATTGGCAAATCCAAATACCTTTACCATTGATGTAGTCAAAACAAGCGATGTCATTTGCTACGGAACTGCCACAGGAGAAGTAACATTTGAGCTTGTAGACGCCACCTATCCCGGCGATTTTGACTGGGAAATCTGGGATACCAATGGCACCCCTTCTAACTTAGCTGATGATATATCTGTCGCAACAGGATCTGAGGTTGGTAACGGGCCTACGCCAGTAATCAATATAGTAGCTGGTAATTATTATGTGTCCATTACGCAGACTAATTTTCCCTTCTGTACCAATACAGAGCCCTTTTATATACTTGGGCCCAATGCCGCTATTACCGGTAATGCAGATGTCACACCTATAAGTTGTTTAGGGAATGACGGTATCATTGAAATTACAGATGCCCTTGGTGGTTGGGGTGGTTACTCCTACTATGTGGGTCTAGTACCTCCTACAGGAGCAGGGGATTATGTAGTTAGCCCGCGATTCGAAAACCTGGCAGCCGGAACCTATGAGGCCTGGGTTATAGACGCGAATGGCTGTCAACAAATGATTCAGAATAACCTTGTGTTGGCAGATCCGGCACTCATAACGGCAAGCCTGCAAATAAATCAGGAAAACTGTGTTAATCTTCAAGGAGAGATAGAGGTTATTGGAACGGCCGGAGGACAGGGGTCTAATTATACCTACCAATTGATAAAAGATGGCGCTGCTTTTGGTGCGCCACAGACAACTACTGTTTTTAGTGGTCTTGGTGCGGGTAGTTACCAGGTGCAGATCACTGACCAATGGTCTTGTTCCGCATTGGTTGGCCCTGAAGTGCTCTACGAGGAAATGAACCTTGTAAGTGCCGTTGTGAAGCCGTTAGATTGTACCGTAAATCCTGATGGAGAAATAACCATTGCCGTTAGCGGTGGATCTGCTAATCTTGATTTTACTGTTACGTACCCGGATTTGGTAACAACGGTATCTAATAACACAGGAGTCTTTGTTGGCTTAGATCAGGTTGGAACTTACACTTTTGTAGTAACAGATCTGGACACCACAAATCCTGTATGCGTGAAGAATATTTCAGAGGTACTGGTGGCCCCAACTCCGGTGACCTTTGACACACATACCATTGTGGATGTTTCGTGTTTCGGAATGAGTGATGGTACGGTTACTGTTAATTTATCAGCAAGTGCTCCCGGTGTTAATGATAACCCAATCTATACCTATAATTTATATAGCGCAGCTGTGCTCTATGCCGGTCCCCAAACCGATCCTGTGTTCAGCGGCCTTCCTTCGGGAACTTATGAGGTAGAGGCTATTTCTAGCAAAGGATGTTCTTTGCGGGAAACCGTTGTTGTTGGAGAACCGCCCCTACTAACGGTTTCTGCTACAGCTACCGTGTTCTATTGTAATCCGAATAATACAGTAAATACGTCAACAATAACAGCTACAGTGCCTGTAGGTGCGGGTACAAGCCCTTATCTGTATAGTATAGACAATGTAAACTATCAGACAGCCAATACCTTCGATATTGTTGATAACGGCAGTACTCAGAATATAACGGTTTATGTGTTAGATGCAAACGGTTGTGCTACATCAACAGCTGTTGTTATTGATCCATTAAACGTATTTTCTGCGGCTGTTTCTAGGGTAAGCGCGATCTCCTGTGCAAACCCCGAACAGGTACTTATCACCGTGTCTGATGATGGAGATCCATTAAATGCATACACTTTTGAGTTGTTGCCACTTGGAAACCCAAATGGTTCATTAACCGGCACTCCCACAAATGTTACTGCAGAATTCGACCTTACAACTGTTGGCAGTTATACATTCAGAATAACGGACACCGTAACGGGTTGTTATATAGATACCGCGCCCTACATCATTGCTCCATATGATCTTATTGATGTGGTGGCCATCGCAACAACTCCGGTTGTATGTTATGGAGATTCTAATGGCGCGATAGAAATAGACGTAACCGGATATTCCGGAACATATAACTATGAAATATTTACGAGCGCCTCAGTTTCAACTGGCATCACAGGTGGCGGAGACACAGCTGTTAATCCTTTGACCATCAATGGCCTGCCTGGAGGGAACTACTTTGTGCGTATTACAGAGACGGCCCTGCCTTTGTGTGTGGAAGACAGTAATATCATAACGATAGTTTCTCCAAGCTCTGCCTTGGTAGCTACGGTAAACCAGGTTGCAAATGTTACCTGTACCAATGACCAGGGTGAAATTTTAGTAGATCCATCTGGTGGGTATGCTCCTTATGATATTGTTTTGACCAATACAACTACTAGTCAGGTTTATACCGTATCCGGAGTGAATAGCCAGACATTTACCGGACTTTCTGCAGGTAATTTCACTATCGATATTACGGATGCGGGAGGATGTATTCTAAGTGATACGGAAACCTTGGTACAACCAGCTCCTATCACGGCAGATATTACAGCTACTCCAACCACTCTTGTATGTTATGGAGATACTAATGCCACTATCACGGCAATTAATGTGCTAGGTGGTCAGGGAGTATATCAGTATAGATTGAACTATTACGACCCAACGGGTGCGGTGATCGATTTTTCGAGTGGAGGACAGTCTGGTCCCGTCTTCAATAATATCGGCGCCGGTATCTATAGTATTACGGTTTCAGACGGATGGAATTGTGGTGTGGAAACGATCCAGGTTACTATTGCGGAGCCTTCGGATGTTGAAAGCTCTTTAATCCAGATCAGCCCGCTTACATGTACCAATGACGCTCAAATAACCCTTATGGCTACAGGGGGCACCGCGCCCTACGAATACAGTACAGATAATATTGTGTTTTCCCCAATGTCTGGTGGCAACACCCATACTTTTACAGTGGTTGCAGGAGTATATCAATATTATGTCCGCGATTCTTTTGGATGCGAGGCCAGTATTTCTAACCAGGTTTCAATAGATCCGGTACCCCCGCTTACTATTGGATTAGACCTTAGTGCTGCCATGATCAACTGTATGGGAGAGGCTACGGCAACTATTATTGCTGACGCTACGGGGGGCTTAGGGAATTATTCTTATGAATTGTTCTCGGATGCCGCCTTAACGAACCTATTGGTTGGTCCTCAGCCAAATGGAGATTTCAGCGGATTAATTGCCGGAAGTTATTATATACGAGTTGTGAGTGTAGACTGTGTTGAGGTGACCAATGAGATCATCATCACTGAGCCACTCCCACTTCAAATAGACAGGCAAGAATTTACCAATGTTACCTGTGCTGGTGAAGGAGATGGTACCATTACGGTAGAAGTGTCTGGTGGCACAGGGAACATCTTGTATGCCATTACGCCAAACCTTAATCAATTTGATACCATTAACACCTTTGACAGGCTGGCTCCTGGAGTTTACGATGTGATCGCACAGGATGTAAACGGATGTTTTATCCCATTCCAGTTCACCATTACTGAGCCTGCGCCTGTAACGGCAACTTATATAGCCGAGCCTGAGATATGTGCAGGAAGTGAAGATGGCACCATTACGGTAAGTATTTCCGGGGGTACAGCCCCTTACAGAACGGCTTTAAATACTACGGTAGATACTGCCTTTGTTCAGGACCAATTCTTTTATTCGGACCTTGCCGCGGGCACCTATGTGGTATTTATCAGGGATGCGCAGGATTGTGAGGCCAATGTAATTGTGGTTATAGACCCTGGTGTAAATTTAAATGGAATTGTTGAGCCTGTTTACGAATGTACTGGTGCTGTTCCGGATAATTATCTGAATATCACCATGGAAGACCCAACGGTTCTCGGATCTATCATGTATGCACTCGATTCTACAGATCCTGCAGATATGCAACTAAATCCCGACTTTACCAATACCGCTCCGGGGCCACACTATATTGCCATTTCACACGCCAACGGATGTGTTCAGACAATAGATTTTGAGATCGAAAACTTTGAACCTTTAACACTGATTCTGGAACAAAACAACATCAATGAAATTACAGCAGTTGCCACTGGAGGTCTTGAAGACTACACCTTTATTTTTGACGGGGAAGACAATGGTACTGATAACACTTATTACATTAATCGAACCGACACCTTTACGGTTCAGGTAATTGATGCTAACGGGTGTATGGTGGAAGCTCAGATCGCGATGGAATTCATAGACATTGAATTGCCAAACTTCTTTACCCCAGACGGAGATGGTATGAATGACGCCTGGATCCCAAGAAATATGGAGGGCTTTCCGGAAATACTAACCATCGTTTTTGACCGTTATGGTAGAGAGCTCTATAGAATTACGTTAAACTCACCAGGCTGGAATGGAATGTACCAAGGCAGCATGCTCCCTACGGGCGATTACTGGTACGTGGTAAAACTAAATGGAGAGCGAGATGACAGAGAATTTGTAGGACATTTTACACTCTACAGATAAGAGAATTTAACCGAAACACAACTATGCGTAAGTATATTATATTTGGAATCTTACTAGTAAGCTCGGTGTTTGCCAGGGGGCAAGAGCTTACGTTGCCACAGCTTTCTCAGTATTTGGCAGACAATCCCTTTGTGATGTCTCCCACTTATGCGGGTATTGGTGACCATATCAAGATCCGGGTAAATGGCCTAACCCAGTGGGTAGGGATAAAAGATGCCCCGGATACTCAATCTCTTGCGGCCGACGCCAGAATAGGTAACAGATCGGGTCTTGGAATGTTATTGTACAATGATAGTAACGGAGAGACCAAGCAACGTGGTGCGCGGCTTTCCTTTGCTCACCATTTAACATTAGACAGATACGACGATGAGTTCGTTTCTTTCGGGATCTCCTATAATTTCAATCAATTTAGAATAGACATTGAAAATTTTGACGGGCCAGACCCTAACGTGACCGATGACAGGGCTACCACCAATCATAATTTTGACGTAGGGGTCCTATACCGAAAAGACAAGTTCTATTTCAGTGTCAACGCATCCAACCTACTGGATAAGGACCTTACCAAGTTTAATCCGGTTTTTGAGCCGAACAGGTTGCGCAACTATTATATTTATTCGGGTTACAGATATACCAAGAATAAGAACAGCCGCTTGGAAATTGAACCCTCTGTATTCTTTCAATGGTTTGAAAGTGATGGCCGTTCTGTCACCGATCTTAACGTAAAATTCCGCTGGTACGATTTTGAAGATTACTATTATGCCGGTGTTACGTACAGGTTCCTAAACGACCAGATTGGTAGCCCTCTCTACATAGCCCCCATCATGGGATTAAAAAAGAACAATTTTTACTTCGGCTACTCCTATCAGATCATCCTGAATGAGATTCTTGGTTTTAGTACGGGAACCCACGTGGTAACGCTGGGCGTGGACCTCTTCCAGGGTCTCAGCAATTGCCGTTGTACCTACTAGATTTCTAGACGTTTTGGCTTACATTTGCAGTTCAAAAATACAGCTTGGACACTATTTCCCTTTGCAACATTAAACTATATGCCTACCACGGTTGTCTGGAAGAAGAAACCCTCATTGGGAGTGATTACCGAGTGAATGTTAAAGTAAAGGCAGATCTCCGTAAACCAGCTGCTACAGATGTTTTGGGAGACACTGCAGACTATGTGCTTATCAACCAAATCGTCAAAGAAGAAATGAAGATCCCTTCAAAGCTTTTGGAGCATGTGGCCCGGCGTATTGCGGATCGTATCTTACTTGAGATTGGGATGGTGAAAAAAGGAAAGGTAAAGGTCTCTAAGATAAATCCACCTATTAACGGAGATGTGTCTTCCGTTTCGGTAAATTACTCGTTTACTAGATAAACATATCTTACTTAATGCGGTATTTTTTACTTCTATTAGTACTTTTGTAGCATCCGGCATTGTGGTCGAATTGGATAGACAAAGCTGCGCAACAGCTTTTATGGTGGTTCGAGTCCACCCGATGCCTCAACCCATCAACATCTATTGAATAGTTCCCCATTAATTTAGAAACTATTTATTGGGTGATGTTTCCATCTTAATTTTGTAAATTTGCTGCTTTGTAAAGGCATCGTGGCCGAGTGGCTAGGCGCAGCTCTGCAAAAGCTTGTACAGCGGTTCGAATCCGCTCGATGCCTCTAGGATTCCCTAACCCACAAAGGTTGGGGTTTTTGTTTTTACACTGTTAATTGCCCTCCACTTCCCGTATAAGTTCTATCCCTTTTTCAATATTGAGTTTGTCTTTGGGAAGGAACCCCTTTATGATCAATACTGTTCCACAGATAGCTAATATAACTCCCAGGACCTTTTTTACGAGATAAATCCTCCGTAAGGTAAGTTTTCGCCTCAGTTGTTTAGCTAATAATATTTTAAAGATATCCGTGATCAGATAAGCAGAAAGCATGGCGGAAAAAAACACCAGTATTCTATTGGGGTCATTATTAAGGCTGGGCCCTACTACAATGATCACTCCCAGCCAGAAAACCAGTACCCCAATGTTTATAAAATTGAGTAAGAATCCTTTAATAAATAGTCCTAAATAGCCTGTTTTGCTGGTTTGAACATCTGTTTTGTCATTTATGGGTGCCTTACTAAAGAGGATGGTGATGGCATACACCAACAATATAGCCCCTCCAAATACATAAAGGCCCGGTTGGTTGCTTAAATTTTCGAGTAACTGGAAACTACTGAAATACGCTATGGTAAGGAAAATAATATCGGCAATGATCACGCCTGCGTCAAAAACAAGTCCGGCTCTAAACCCTTTAGTAGCACTGGTTTCCAGCAGCACAAAAAATACAGGGCCGATCATAAAACTCAAGAAAAATCCAAGGGGAACTGCCGCTTGTATATCTTCGATCATCCGTGGTATTTTTACATTCTCTCTATTTTGCCTCCAAAGACGGTCTTTTCTTCCATTTTATCGGGATCTCCATAAACAAACACAGTGCCCCCTGCTTTTACGCTAACCTTTACGTAGGAAGTAGCATAGATCTCTGCGCTAGACCCTGCATTTACATTCACCGTGGTAAATTTTGTTTTAAGGTCCTTCCCTTTATAAACTCCACCGGTATTTATTTGTACATCCTGATTGTCTGAAGTACCGGAGGCGTTGATAACCCCTCCCGTAACCGATTTAATCAACAATTGTTCTACTTGTGCCTGAATAGAAATTTCTCCCCCTTCCTGAGCTTTTAGCTCAACAACATCTTGTTTTAGTGCTTCTTTGGTGGTTATCCGCGCATCTTCATTTACATCTATAACCACCAAATCTTGCGTGTAATAAAGATCAATAAAGGTTCTGTATCCGCTAAAGATCTTCCCAATTTCCATTCTGATCTTCAGGACCCCATCTGTGTTTACAATAGCAACTTTGGAGGTATTGGCTCCTGTGATCACCGCCTGGTTCTTGTCTGACCGAATTAAGTTCACTGAGAGTCCGTCGAAAACCTTAAGCTCTTTAAAGCTGCTGAGGTTTTGGGATACTTTTCCCTCCTGGGCCCGTGTAGCAACTACCCCTGCCCATATAAAAAGTAATAAAACCAATCTTTTCATGATCTATTCTTAAGGATGTCCTATATAGAACGAACTAATGTTTTAAAACTTACGTAGCCTTTCCAAGTAGACTAAAATCGAGATGTCTTTTTACCAGGTCAGTGTTCTTTACCATCACCCGCACTTCGTCTCCTAATTGATATATTTTCTTCCTTCGTTCCCCCACTAAGGCGTATTGCCTTTCATCAAAGGTATAATAATCGTCTTTTATATCGCGGATCCTTACCATTCCTTCGCATTTATTCTCTATGATCTCAACATAGATACCCCATTCTGTAACCCCTGAGATAACACCCACAAATTCCTTATCCTGATGATCCTGCATAAATTTGATCTGCATATATTTTATGGAGTCTCGCTCGGCACTGGAAGCCAAATACTCCATATCTGAAGAGTGCTTGCACTTTTCTTCCACAGGTTCCGCTTTTGGTGATTTACCTCCATCAAGATAATGTTGAAGTAATCTGTGCACCATTACATCCGGGTATCTGCGGATAGGTGAGGTAAAATGTGTGTAATAATCAAACGCAAGGCCGTAATGCCCAATATTATCTGTAGTGTAGATAGCTTTACTCATACTTCTTATTGCTAAGGTATCTACCAGATTTTGTTCTTTCTTTCCCCTTACATCCTCTAATAATCTATTTAGAGATTCACTAATCGTCTTTTTATTGTTGAAGTTAAGCTTGTGGCCAAATTTAGAAACGATACCGTTCAGCGCCATTAACTTCTCTTCGTTCGGCTCGTCGTGTACGCGATATACAAAGGTTTTTTCAGGGCGTTGTTTTCCTATAAAGGCAGCAACTTTTCTATTAGCTAATAACATAAACTCTTCTATAAGTTTATTTGCGTCTTTCGCTTCCTTAAAATATACACTTACAGGAATATTATCTTCATTTAAATTAAATTTAACTTCTAATTTATCAAAAGATATAGCTCCTGCATTCATACGTTTTTCACGCATTATCTTTGAGAGCCTGTTTAAGGTGAGGATAGCCTCTTTAATTTCATTAGAAACAGCATACGCTTCACCTCTTATAGACACAGAAGCATCTATGTTATTGGTATCATTCTCAATTATGTGTTGTGCTTCTTCATAAGCAAAGCGCTCATTGGAATGGGTTGCTGTACGCCCAAACCATTCATTTTTAAGTTGTGCGTTTTCATCGATCTCAAAAACAGCAGAAAAGGTATATTTATCTTCATTTGGCCTCAAGGAACAGGCGTTGTTAGACAGTATCTCTGGTAACATAGGAACTACTCTGTCTACTAAATACACAGAGGTGGCTCGTTCATAAGCTTCTTCATCTAATATAGTGTCTGGAGTAACGTAAAAAGAAACGTCGGCTATATGGATCCCTATCTCATAATTCCCATTAGACAGTTTTCTAAAAGATAAAGCATCGTCAAAATCTTTTGCATCCTTTGGATCTATTGTAAAGGTGAGCACATCGCGCATGTCTTTCCTTTTTGCTATCTCATCTTCTTTTATGGATGTGTCTAGTGTATTAGCTGTGTGTTCTACTTCTTTAGGAAAGGTGTAAGGGAGACCATATTCTGCAAGAATAGCGTGTATTTCTGTGTTATGTAAGCCAGGGAGTCCCAGTACTTCTACCACTTTTCCGGTGGGAGAATCTTCATTTTTATCCCAGGAAAGAATTTCAACTATTACTTTTTCACCATTTTTGGCGTTCCCAATGAGATTTATAGGTATAAAGATGTCTGTATACATCTTATGGTCTGTAGGTCTCACAAAAGCAAAGGACTTATTGAGATCAAAGATCCCTACAAACTTATTTTTCTTTCTTTCCAGGACAGACACTACCTCCCCTTCTAACTTATTAGATTTCCTGGATGGGCGCAAGAGTACTTCTACCCTGTCTCCGTCAAAAGCTCTGTTTACCTTATTGGAAGCAACAAAAATATCATCATCTAAACCTTCAACGATCACATAAGCATTACCCCTGGCAGTAATTTCAATTTTTCCTTCGTGAATGGCCTTTCCTTTTAAGGACTTATACTTACCTTTTTCACTTTCCTCTATCCTTTCTTTGGCGTGTAACTGCCCTAATTTTTTTATCAACAAATTTCTTCCTTCCGTGTCACTTATATTAAGTTTTGATGCTATTTGCTTGTAATTAAAACTTTTTCCGGGCTCTCCTTCCAATACCTCAAAAATTCCTCTGGTTACTTCGTTCTTTCTGTGATTATTAGCCCTTTTCTTTTTCTTCGCCATTCATTTCTAATTTGTGTGGAAAATTACGAATTATAATTCAGTGCCTTCACTTCTAAGTATACTTTAAGCAGGCTTTATCTATTTGTTAACATATATTACATTATACTTTTCTATTTAATTATTAATTTAAAAAATAATGGTGATTATGATAGGCTGTTAATTTGTACAATAAAAATTACCACTTAATAAACTATTGAACAGGTTTATATGTTTGTTGTTAGGTTGTCTTAAATTCAATGTTTTAAATATCAGAAGTTTAAAACACTTATTAGCAGATGTTGATAAGTAGAATTAACAACGAATAGTTTACAAGTTTTAAGGTTATTAATGTTAACTGCTATTACTTTTAGGTGGATAAGATGATACAAACTTTTAAAGATATTTTTTGTTATTCAGTTAGAAAATCGCCAATAGAATTTTTGTTGAGATGTTTACAAAATAGAAATTAACTCTTATGTGCGTACTATTAACAATTGTTGTTTTTAGATATACGTTGATTATCAAAGTCTTACTAATATCTTAAATTATGTTTTGTTAACAAGTATTAGCCTCCTTCATAATAGCAAGATTTGTACCTTAGTACTGTTAAAAGCTTGGAGACATGAAAATTGCAATAGGAAATGATCACGCCGGAACAGAATATAAACTCGCAGTTGTTGGGTTGTTAAAATCAATGGATATAGAGGTAGTTAATCATGGTACTGATAGTTCCGACAGTGTTGATTACCCAGATTTTATACACCCGGTAGCTAACGATGTAGAAAATGGAACTGTTGATTTTGGAATCATAATTTGCGGAAGTGGAAACGGAGCCTCTATGACGGCAAATAAACATCAAAAAGTTAGGGCTGCCTTGTGTTGGAATAAAGAGATAACAGAATTAGCCAGGGCACACAATGATGCAAATATTCTAAGCCTACCCGCAAGGTATATTGCCCTGCCCCAGGCATTAGATATGGTAAAAACCTTTTTAAAAACTCCCTTTGAAGGTGGCCGGCACGAAAGGAGAATAGAAAAAATAGCCTGTTCATAACCGTACTAAAAAACAGAGGACATTTTCCTCGGCCCCATTGAATGGCCCATTCTCACTCTCATCACCATCATCATCACCCAGAGCTAAAAGGAAAGAACCTTCTAGTCTCTATCCTACTAAACATCAGTATTACCATTGCGCAGGTAATAGGAGGAATTGTCTCCGGAAGTCTTGCGCTGCTTTCAGATGCCCTACACAATTTCAGTGATGTACTATCATTACTGCTAAGTTATACCGCCACCAGATACACTAAAAAGCAGGCATCTGTAAAAAGAACGTTTGGATACAAAAGAGCAGAGATCATGGCGGCCTTTATTAATTCTGCCACCCTCCTCGTAGTGGCTGTTATTTTAATGAAAGAGGCTATTGAGCGCCTAATCCATCCAGAGCCCATAGAATCTACCATTGTTATTTGGCTTTCTGCACTGGGAATAGCGGTGAATGGATTTAGCGTGTTATTACTAAAAAAGGACTCTGATCATAATATGAACATGAAATCTGCCTATCTGCATTTAGTAACAGATATGTTAGCCTCTGTGGCAGTGCTTGTTGGTGGACTTCTAATGAAATTCTATGAGATCTACTGGATAGATCCATTGCTCACTATCGCAATTGGGCTTTATTTGATCTACATGGGTTACGACCTCTTGAAAGCGTCTACCAAAGTGCTAATGTTATTTACACCCGAAGCCATTAAAGTGGAAGAAATAGTAAAAGTTCTAAGCACCATACCCCCTGTTAAGAATGTTCATCACGTGCATATTTGGCAGTTGAATGAACATGAAATACATTTAGAGGCCCATGTTGATTTTCATGAGAATATCAGTCTTCATGAGTTTGATAAGGTACTAGACGAGATAGAGGAAAAAGCCTACCACCATTTTGGAATCAGTCATGTAAATATCCAGCCCGAATACGGCAAATGCGAATCGGATCAGATTATAGTTCAAGATTAGTATTATGAAGATCGAGGTAAAAACATACAACGAACTTTCCCGCGAAGAGTTGTACGCCTTATTACAGCTCAGAGCCGAGGTATTTGTTGTAGAACAAAATTGTGTGTATCAGGACATAGATGGCCTGGATAGCAAGGCGGTTCATGTGTTGGGAACCGTAAACAATATCTTGTGCGCCTATACAAGACTATTTAAAGCAGGGGACTATTTTAAACTCCCAAGTATTGGCAGAGTAGTGGTGTCGAAAAAAGAACGAAAACACAAATATGGTAAACAGATCATGCAGGCATCTGTAGATTTTATTCACACCAAATGGAAAGAACCTCAAATAGCGCTTTCTGCCCAGGTATATCTGGTAAAATTCTATAATGAATTAGGTTTTTATGAAGAAGGAGAGGAATATTTGGAAGACGACATCCCACATATTAAAATGATCAGGGACACCCATCGGTAAATATACATCGGGCTGGTAACTAAAGTATTTAAGGAGTAAGAAGTTTAGATCTTGATAGGAACCTTATTGCTAAGGTTAATATCCTCTAGCACACTATCGGTGAATTTGTAATGCCCTTTGGTAGTAATAATTCGAAAGGAATCGGACTTCATCCTGCTAAGTGCATCCAGAAACACCCATTTTGATTTTAACAAACGGGGCTCTTCCGTTTTAAGACTGATTTCAAAAAAGTAACGCTTTCCATCCTTGTTGGCAACGATATCTGGAGTAACGTTTGTTCCGTCGCGTTTTCTGAGAAATGATTTTGGCTTGTCATATCCCTCCAGATCTACTCTGATTTTATCGAAACCTCTGGCTTCCAAGTGATGAACCGATTTTTCAATAAATGCTGAGTGTTCTTTCTTTTCTGACTTTACCATAAAAACTAATATACAAAAAATTTTGATGCGGATCAATTTCAGCAAGCTGATTAACAGTATGTTAAGATTTTCCTAAAGTGGAATTCAATTTGCTTTTACCCTACTTAAGAACACTGTCTTGCCGGTTTTTACAGAGGCATCAGCGGCCAACACTACCTTTAGACTATTAACCGCATCTCGCAGATGCGACGTAAGATCTATATCCCCGAGGATGGATTTTAAAAAATACACTTGTTCCAGATAACAAAGTCCGTCATGATCTGGTTCATCTTTAGTAGAAACTACCTCATCTTTTTTTGCAAATTCCCCGTTTTCAGTAAGTGCACTGTGGTGTATTTTTAAGCCACCTGTTTTAGTGTGCCCCTCTACATCGTCCGAAGCACCCTTTTGTTCGTCAACAATGGAAACACAGCCTTTTGGTCCTATGACATCTTTGACGAAAAAGGCAGTTTCGCTCATCATTGGCCCCCAACCTGCCTCATACCAGCCAACAGATCCATCTTCAAAGCGCACCTGTAATTGCCCATAATTGTACATTTTTTCATCTATTTCATTACTTAAACGCGCACCAATGGCCGACACACTTATTGGTTGGGCCCCGGTCATCAGACACATCACATCTATATAGTGTACCCCACAGTCTACAATGGGCGACATGGACCTCATTAGTTGTTGATGAGTATACCATTGAGCGCCCGAACTCTGCTGATTTAGATTCATGCGCATCACCAAAGGCTTGCCTAACGTCCTGGCGATAGCTATAAATTGAGCCCATGCCGGGTGCACCCTCAGAATATAACCAACCACCAGTTTTTTGTGAAGTTTTTGGGCCAGCGAGACCAATTCTTCCGCTTCTTCCACCGTTAGAGCCAAGGGTTTTTCTACAAACACATGGGCACCGGCCTTCAATGCCATTTTCACATAGCCATAATGGGTGTCTGGATAGGTATTAATAGAAACCGCATGTGGCTTGGTGATTTTCAGGGCCAACTCATAGTTTTCAAAGGTGGGGACCCCCCCGAGCAATTCGGAAAGCGCATTCCTGCTTTTAGGAGACCGGCTAACAAGGCCAACAAGTTGAAATTCGGGTAATTTATGATATGCCTTTGCGTGGCTTGTCCCCATATGACCACAGCCAACCACAAGAACATTAAATTTATTACCTATCGTCATATGTAGTTATTTTCGATATTACAAAACACTTTTTTCTGTTCGTTTCCTCCACCTTTATACAACGTTACAATTCGAATTCCTGAAGGAAAGTCGCGACATGAAACCCCCTCCTAATCACCTCCTTATATTCCTCACTATCGGTATCAAAAAGCGGGTTGGTATGATTCAGGTGGATAAAGTAGATCTTATTTTTTTCCTTCGCAGGCAGATCCTTGAATAGCGCCATGCTTTCAATTACAAAGGGATGTGGAACTGCGGAGATATCCCGGGTATTTAATTCGTTCCCATCATAAAAAGTGGCATCAATAAAGGCGTAGTCTACTTCAGAAAGCAATTTAACAATGCTTGTATCCCATCGCCCCCATTTGTCAATATCAGGTATAAACAATGCTTGTTTATAGGGTCCTTTGATCAAAAACCCCGCGGTCTCCGAATATTCATCACGGTGCGGGACCAGGAAAGGGGTGACAGTTAAAGATGGGCTCAATAAGACCTTCTTATCTTCTGAAAGGGCCTCCAAAGCAATATTATTATCTGAAACCAGTTGGCCCCAGGGACCGTTATTTGTTATGAAGGAGGTCATCCCAGGCATTGCGTATACCGGCAACTTAGTTGAATTAAGAGATTCCTTGCCAAAAAACATTAATCCGGTATAATGTCCTATATGTGCATGGGTAAGAAATACACCATCTGGCTGCTTGGAAGTAGGAAAGGATGCCTGCGTATTTAAGTCGTGAAGCTGACTGCCAATCTCGGGGGTTGCCTCAAATAGATAGCTCCTTTTATATTGTTCATCTACCAATCCAAGGGCCACTACCTTCCTGCTCTTGTCAGGATTTTTAAAGAGATCTTTACAACATTGTTTATCGCAGGCTATTTGGGGTGAACCCGCATCTTGTGCGGTCCCCAGAATTAGAAGTTTCACAGCTGTTTCCGGGGAGTATAACTGTTGGTCCTCAGACAATTTGGGCTGTGTTTGGGCATTTCCCCCGCAAGCCCCCAGAATTAGGATCAAAAGAATCCACAACAAATTACGATGTACAGTCACAGCGAGCAGATAAGAATACGCTTAAAGGTAATTCTTAATTCTCAATCCTAAAAAACACAGGAATGTGTCTGGTTATTATAACTTAGGTATACAGGGTATCATAGTATTCTTTAGTCATCCGTTGACTTGCAAAAGCAGGGATCACATCATCAATACCCTTAAAAACTATTTCCTGCCATTTTGCTGGCTTCTCATAATAGGTGGGCAACACTTTGTTCTCCAGTATTTCATACAGATTCTTACTGTCTAAAACGTCTTGCTCCCATACGGGCGACTTGTAATCTGCCTCCGGCAGGACAAAACTATTTTTGCCATTCCTGGCAAATTCCGGGATCCACCCGTCATTAATGGACAGGTTTACGGAACCGTTCATAGCGGCAGTCATTCCGCTGGTACCAGAGGCCTCACGGGTAATTCTGGGGGTATTCAGCCAAACATCTGAACCTGTCTTTAGCTTTTTAGAAAGACTCATTTCATAACCCGTAAGAACAGCTGTATTATGACGAAATTTGGTAAAGTGCACCAATCTGTTAAACACACCGATGGCATCAAAGTCTAAAGGATAAGGTTTCCCGGCCCAGATGATCTGTATAGGGCGCTCTGTGTTGTGCAATAGCCTTTCAAAACGCTCCATGTCGTGTAGCAACAGATCAGCTCTTTTGTAAGCGGCAAATCTGCGTGCCCATACGATAGTAAGGATATTGGGATCAAAAAGCTTCCCGGTTTGGTTAAGGACCTCCTCAAAGAGTTCCGATTTAAGCTGCAACTTCCTTTTTTGGTAGGTCTTGCTATTTTTTGCGATCCAGGATTTCTTTACACCTTCGTCTTGCCAGAACTTCTGGTTCTGAGCATTGGTGATGGGGTAGATGCCGGCGGCTCCGGTCTGTCCTTTCCACATTTCTTTGGCCACCTTGGCGTGAAGTTTGGAAACCGCATTGGTCTTTTTTGCCATTCTCAGGGCCGCAATAGTATAATTTAAAGTGTCTCTGTTTCCTGTTTCTTCCTGAAGTTCCTCAGCTGTTAAGGTTCGTCCAAAAAATCCGCTGTCATTTAAGACCTTGGCGTTGCGCTCCACGTTTCCGGCCTTTTCCGGAGTATGGGTGGTAAAGACCATATGATCCTTTTTAAACCCATTGTTTCGCAGATAATAGAATGCGGGAAGGGCATGCCCTTCGTTAAGGTGATACACATCTGCACCCCCCAGTACTTCTACTAATTTGGCGCCTCCAACTCCCAAAACGATACTTTGACAGATGCGTGTTAATTCTGTGGAATCATACAAATGGTTGGTAATGGACCTGGACAGATCATCATTTCCATCCACATCGGTGGTCAGTAAATAAATGGGGACCGTCCCAAAAATTTCCGGCTTTAGCACCATTGCCCTCACCTTTACGGTGGCATTGTCAAAAATCTTTACATCTATTTCGTGTCCCGAATCTTCAAGGAAACTGTATTGCTTTTCTATGAATTGCGGGTGTAGCGTTTGGTCCTTGTGCCTTCCCTGATCGTAATACCCGTATTTCCAAAGCATCCCGATCCCAATCATATTTTGTTTGTACTCAAATGCCGAACGCATATGGGATCCGGCCAGGAAACCCAATCCACCGGAATAAATTTTTAGAGCCTGGTGAATGCCAAATTCCATACTGAAGTAGGCAATTCTTTTACTGTAGGCGGAGGCAGGGGTGTATGGATGGTACCACGTGTTGTATTTGCTGGTCATGTAGCTATTATTTTTAGAAAGCCCCAAATGTATAATAATAGCCGTATAAATCAACAGTCAGTCCATAAAAAGCACATCTAGTGCGACACACCGTCTTGCGATCAATAAAATTAACCAACCCTTAAGCTAAAGAGCAGGGCTTTTATTTTAAGAGGCTTTCGTATTTTGAACCGTCTTTTAGCAGGGTGTTTGCAGTGATAATGGCCGCATCGTTCGCTAAGTAGTAATCGTAAAGACCTTCCCTATAGAAATACCTTTTTACAATTTCGTCTTCCAATTGTTTTTGGATTTCGCCCTGGTAGGTATCCAGAGCCAGAGCCTTACTTTTACCGATGGTACCCAGAAGCTTTTTGGATTCTTCTATTACCTCAGGGCCTAATAGATCATTCCCCTGATTTAATAAGGCTTCCTTTAGGACTTTTTCGGTCTTGGTTTCAAAACTAAATTCACTCTTGGAAACAAAATTTTTAAAAGCGTTAAAATCATCTTTGGTAAATGAAAATTTAGGAATCTCTGGTACTGTGTGCGCATAGTAATAGTTGGTGGCAAAATCGAATATCACATTATTATTTACCAATGCAGAGACCAGCTCGTTGCTTTTTAAGGACTGTATTTCAATATCGGGCATTACACCGCCACCATCCTGTACTTTGCGCCCATTTCTGGTTGTAAAATCGTTGAATTCGGTTGTGCGTATAGCATTCCCTGCTTCATCTCTATTCCAGTAGTCGAGCGATTGTATACACCTGCCAGAAGGGGTGTAGTATCTGGAAATAGTCACTTTTAATTGAGTGCCATAGGTAAGTTTCAGAGGCCGCTGTACCAGTCCTTTGCCAAAACTACGGGCCCCTATGATCACTGCCCTGTCCAGATCTTGCAAACTTCCGGAAACGATCTCACTGGCAGAGGCGCTTCTGCCGTCTACCAAGACAACTAAAGGAATTTCTTCATCCTCCGGCTGGTTACGGGTCTTATAATCCTGATTGAATTTTTTTACTTTGGATTTAGTGGTCACCACCAAGGTGCCTTTAGGAATAAATAAATTGGTAACATTAATGGCCTCTGAGAGCAAGCCACCCGGATTTCCCCTCAGGTCCAGGATCAATTTCTGGGCTCCCTGCGCTTTTAGATCTTTCATGGCCGACTTTGTTTGGGAAGAAGCCTTTTTATTAAATCTGGATAGCACAATATACCCCGTTTCTTCATCTACCATTTTGTAGTAAGGCACGGCATCTACTTCAATGGCTTCTCGTTCTATGGTAGCCTTATCGGTTTTACCTTGGCGCTCATACGTAACATTCACTTCGGTATTATTAGCCCCTTTTAAGAGCTCACTGGCATCGTCCTTAAAGTCTTTGATGGCTATATCCCCAATGGAAAGTAGCACATCGCCCGCTTTTAGTCCGGCTTTATCTGCAGGATAATCCTTATAGGGCTCAATGATCACCAGCCTATCTTCATAAGACCTTACCAAAGCGCCAATTCCCGAATATTCTCCTGTATTGTTAATACGGTACGACTCTACATCCTGTTCATTTAAAAATTTGGTGTAAGGGTCCAGATCATCGAGCATATTCTTAATGGCTGTATCCATTAAGGCAGCCGGGTTGGTCTCATCTACATAGTTCATATTCAGCTCCTTGAACAGGGTTGTAAAAATCTCTATCTGTTTGGCAATTTCAAAGAAATCTGTCTTGAAACTACTTGCAGAGATAAATACCAATACTGCCAGGGATATAAATAGCAACCTTTTATGTATCAACTTCTTCATCATTCGCTAGTATTAAGAATTTTCCTAAAAGTTTAATCATGGATCCCTCTATTTGGCTATATGCAGGGATTTCCTTCCCAAGGTATAAAAACATAAAGGCATAGCTTCCTTCAATTTTGTTAAAAATAAGATGTTTGTTGAGTCTGTAGGCTTCGCGCATCAGACGTTTTATTCTGTTTCTCTTTACGGCACTTCGAAAGTTTTTCTTAGGAACTGTTACCCCAGCCTGAATTTTTGGATTATTGGTAGGGCAGACCAAAAAGATTAACTTTAAAGGATACGCAGTGACAGGCGTACCTTTTTCAAAGACGGCCTGTACCAGCGTTTCGCTTTTTAATTTTTCCTCTCTGGGGTACCTAAACTTCATAAGGGTATAAAAGTAACAAGAATTAGCTTGTGGGCTCGTAATGATAATTATCATATTTTAGGGGATCGCAAGGAATTATCTTGCGTGCATTAATCTCGTAACGGATATATACAATAACATGGGAGAAAAAACAGTTCGAAAGATTAGCAATACAGAGGAAAAAACAATTTATATAGATCATTTATTAAAAGATGTTGAAGCGCTCGATCAGTTGCTACAGAACGGGATGTTTCAAAAAGCACCTATTCACATTGGGGCAGAGCAGGAGTTTTGTCTTGTAAATGAATTTTGGGATCCGTCAGATCTTGGGGTGGAGATACTGGCAGAGATCAATGACGAACATTTTACCTCAGAACTCAATAAATATAATTTAGAATTAAACCTGGAGCCCTTAAAGCTGGAGGGTCGTTGTTTTTCAGAACTTCACCACGCACTAAACGAGCTAATGATTAAGGCAAAAAAGGCAGCCGAAAAACACAAAGCAAAAGTGATCCTTACTGGCATTCTACCCACCATTACCTATAAGTATCTCCACCATAACTACATGACACCTGCTGAGAGATACAGAGTCCTGAATGAGGCGATCAAAGCTATCCGAAAAGATGATATTGAGCTTCATATAAAAGGGGTAGATGAGGTAAACCTGCACCATGACACCATTCTTTATGAAGGCTGTAACACCAGCTTTCAGGCACATTTGCAGATAGACCCATCCGATTTTGTAAATATGTATAATTGGGCTCAGGCTATTGCGGGCCCAGTACTGTCTATTTGTACCAATTCACCCTTGCTTTTAGGCAAGGAACTTTGGGAAGAAACCAGGATCGCACTCTTTACCCAAAGCGTAGACACTCGCAGCAGCACTTTTATTTTGAATGAGAAAGAGTCGCGGGTAAGTTTTGGAGACCACTGGGTAAGTGGGACCATTGCAGATTTTTACAAAGATGCGATCATAAATTTCAGAAGCCTGGTGACTACTTCTTTTGATACTGATAGTCTGTCTCAACTTAAGGAAGGAAAGATCCCTACCTTAAAAGCCTTATCACTTCATAATGGCACCACCTACAGGTGGAACCGATTGTGTTATGGGATCACGGACAACCAACCCCATGTGCGTATTGAAAACAGATATATGCCATCTGGGCCCACCACAGATGACGAGATCGCCAATATGATGTTTTGGGTCGGACTTATGCATGGCAGGCCCAAGGCATATGACGACATCCACACCAAAATGGATTTTAAAGACGCTAAAGGCAATTTTTTTAATGCCGCCCGATATGGGATGGGGGCACAGTTTTATTGGGAAGGAAAGCTGATAAGCAGTCAGGAATTACTGCTAGATCACTTTTTGCCGATGGCTTTCAGGGGACTTTACAGTATGAATATTGAACCTATGGATGCAGAGCGTTATCTTTCCATAATAGAAAAAAGGATCCGCTCTCATTCGGGGTCCCGATGGATGATCAATTCATACAGAAAACTTCTAAAAACTAACAAAGCTCCTGAAGCTTTAAAGATCATGGTAGCGACCATGTACGACAGACAGGAAAAGCGATATACAGTAGACGCCTGGCAATTAGCTCGCGGGGACGAATACAAGATCCCAAAGAAACAGATAACGGTTGGGGATAGGATGAACACCAAGACCATTACCGCTCAGGATATAGACAGTGCCGCCCTGGTGCTTAGAATGATGCAATGGAAACAGATACACCACACCCCTATTTTAGATGACGACCTCAATCTGGCCGGACTGCTAAGTTGGGTAGATGTGGAACACTACCTCAACAATCCTGATCTTGAAATACAAAGCATCAAGGATATTATGAAAACATCACTTATTACAGCAGAGGCTGATATGTTACTGGAAGAAGCTAAAAAGTTGATGAAAGAAAACAACATCCACTGCTTACCGGTAGTGAATGACAAAAAGTTGGTAGGCATTATTACCAACAATGATCTTTAATGAATGATAGATCTTTTAAAAGCCCCGCCAAAGACCAAAACCAGGATCATTGGGCATTTACAAGGTGCTGAACCCGGTCCTGTGCTGGTATTTTTTGGGGGGATCCACGGCAATGAACCCTCAGGCGTACAGGCACTGGAACACGTATTTAGTAAACTTGAAAAACATGCCTCCCAGGTAACAGGCAACGTATATGGCTTGCTTGGAAACATACCCGCCATTCTTCAAAACCGGCGGTATATTCAGAAGGACCTGAATAGGTTATGGCTGAAGGAAGAAATCGACCGCATTGAACATTGTGACGCAACTGACAGATCATTTGAAGAACAGGAACTGTACGAATTACTCAACCTCATCAATCAGTTATTTACCGCCCATCATCAGCCATTTTACTTTATTGACTTCCATACCACTTCTAGCAAAACACTCCCGTTTATTACCATCAATGATGCCATGATCAACAGGAAGTTTGCGCGGCAGTTCCCGGTTCCCATTATCCTTGGGATAGAAGAATACCTTGAGGGCCCACTGCTTAGTTACATCAATTCACTGGGATATGTTTCCCTTGGCTTCGAATCAGGGCAGCATGCCAGTGAAGAAGCAAAGAATAACAGCATTGCTTTTTTCTGGCTCGCAATGATTTCTGCCGGCGCCATACAAAAAGAGCAAGTGAACTCTTTTGATGCCTATTATACTGCATTAAAAACCTCCGCTTCGCGGAATGTGAATTTCTATGAGATCGTAAAGCGATTTGCTATAAGCCCTGAAGATTCCTTTAACATGGAACCCGGGTTTCATAGTTTTCAAACGGTTTCCAAAGGCACCCTATTGGCTCAGCTCAATGAAAGCCATGTATATGCCGAAAAAAAAGGAATACTATTTATGCCGCTCTATCAACCTCAGGGAGCAGAAGGGTATTTTATGATAAAACGCATTCCTACATGGATCCTGGGAATATCTGCTATGTTGCGAAGAACCAAGGCAGATCATTTGCTGACCTTTTTACCGGGGATCTCCTGGAGAGACGCAAGCAAAACCCAACTAGTGGTGAACCTGAATGTGGCCCGTTTTTACAGCAAGGCAATATTTCATTTAATGGGATTTCGAAATCGGGAATTAGACAAGCATCATTTATTGATCAATAATCGGGAAAAAGCCGCCAGGAACCATTTGTATAAAAACAGTCCCTGGTATTAATGAATACAGCTTATTTCTATTGCTCGTTGGGCAGCCAGACATTATTCTCAATTTGTATATCTGCCATGAGCTGTGAAGGATCTAACACAATGGCCTTAATATTCTCGAACGACTTGTCTATTTTAAAGGTATAAGTTGGGAATGCCCAGGGCCAGTCTGGCAATACGGTTCTTGAAACATTGCCATAAGGATTCTCCTTTTCACCCCGCATCATTTGCAAAGGGATGTAAAAGGTTTCCTGCGTTCCGTCATTGTACACAATTAAAATATCTATTGGCATGGGCATTAATCCTATGCGATCCAATACTATTTCTGAACCTCCATCCTTTTCAGAGACGGCTTTGATGCCGTAATCAATGGTATTGGTGGTTTGTGTCCAGTCCGTGAGGTACCAGTCTAGTTCCATCCCTGATACTTTTTCTGCGGTTCGCTTCAGATCATTGGGCGTTGGATGCTTAAATTTAAAATCCTCGAAGTATTTCTGCAGGGTGGTCATTAATTTATCTTGCCCCATGACATACCCCAGCTGAGCCAGGAACACCTCTCCTTTGCTATAAGCCGAATTGCCGTAGGCCGAATTGTATTCATAGCGATCCGCGTGGGTTGCTTGTGGTTGCTCCTTTCCAGAGCTAACCAGGGCATAATAGCTATTATAAGCGCCTTCAAAAGGGTTTGGCTTCTGCTGGTTCATCACTGCATTCATACAGAGACTGGAAATAAAGGAGGTAAAGCCCTCATCCATCCATTCGTGTTTGGCTTCATTTGTGGCAAGAAGATGCTGGAACCAGGAATGAGCCATTTCATGGATCATCACTCCTACCAGGCTTGCAAATGTGCGCTCTCCGGTAATAAGGGTACTCATGGCATATTCCATACCGCCGTCGCCCCCCTGTACGACTGAGTATTGCTTGTAAGGGTAAGGGCCAATATTCTCGCTAAAGAATCTCATGGCTTCCGCGGTCTTTGGCTGTAGATTCTTCCAATTTTCTAGGATCTCGGGCTTGTTCTTATAGAAGAAATGCAGGGTAGGCCCGTTTTCCAGGGGGAGGGTATCATGAACATAATCAGGATCTGCTGCCCACATAAAATCATGAACCATAGGGGCCTTAAAATGCCAGGTTAAGGTCTTACCTTTCGCCTTCTTTATTTTGGTACCAGGCGCTTCATATCCATGACCAATTTCATCAGGATTTTGCAAATAGCCGGTACCTCCTATAGTGTATCTTTTGTCCAGGGTTATGGAAACATCGAAATTGCCCCATACCCCGTGGAACTCTCTGGCAATGTAAGGATCTGCATGCCAGCCTTCAAAATCGTATTCTGCCATTTTGGGATACCATTGGCTCATGGAAAGCGCAACACCCTCTTTATTGTCCCGGCCAGAACGCCTTATCTGAAGTGGTACCTGCCCCTCAAAGCTCATCACAAAGGTAGAAGAGGCCCCGGATACTATAGGGTGATCTAAGGACACCACTAAAACGGTCCCTTCAAGATTATAAGAAACCGCCTTGCCATCCTGGGTGAGGGACAAGGGCTTTAGAAATCCTATTTCATTCGGAGCCAGCGCAGCAATTCTGCTTTTTCCATCGACGACCATTCTTTTGTCCGGGTCTGAAATACTTTGCAGGCGAATGTCCATTTCGCTTCCGGGCTGGAAAGCGTTAAAGTACATATGGTAGTAAACCCGTGTTAAATCGTCCGGAGAATTGTTGGTATACACCAGGGTTTGATCTCCGGTGTATCTATAGGTTTCCACATCCATAGCCACCTTCATAGTGTAGTCTACTTCTTGCTGCCAATAGCCGGTATTTCCCTGGGAATAGCCGTGGAAACCAAGAACCATCGCCATAAAGAACACTAGCAAAATCTTATAACTTCTTCTCATATTTATGGTAATTTACTTTTTTTATCCGATAGAATCTTCCCTATGATAAGGGCGTTGTAGGCATTTACCATTTTACCTGACCTGGACAACTGGTCAAATGGTTTTGCTTTGGAGGGGTCGCCCGCAACCATTACCGAGGTTTTAGTGCTTAGTCCGGAATCCATCAATACTTTCTTTACCTCAGCTGCGCTTAAGTTGGGATAATAGGAACGCAACAGTGCAGCTACTCCGCTTACGGCAGGTGCCGCCATGGAAGTACCTCCCTGAAACTCGTATTCACTACCGGGCATGGAGGAATAAATTTCCCCTCCCGGGGCAAATACGTCTACATTGCGGGCCCCGTAGTTAGAAAAGGAAGCCACCATTTCAGAGCCATAGGTTTCGTCTAAGGCCCCCACGGTGATAACATTGTCTGCAAACTCCGAACCTCCAAACCTATGATCGTTTGGATAATTAGGATGTTGTTGGCTGTCCAGGTCTTCCCCGTCGTTCCCTGCCGCGTGTACAATAAGCACGTCATTATCCGCAGCGTATTTAATGGCCTCATAGACCCATTCAGCATTAGGCGAAAAGGCCTTTCCAAAACTTGCGTTGATGATTTTTGCCCCATTGTCTACCGCATACCTGATGCCAAGGGCCACATCTTTATCGTATTCGTCCCCATTAGGGATGGCCCGGATACTCATAATGGCCACATTGTTGGCTACCCCGTTCATCCCTATGCCATTATTGCGTTCGGCGGCAATAATTCCTGCCACATGGGTTCCATGACTTTCTTCTTTATTTCGGATCATAGGATTTCCATCACCGTAGTTGGTATCTGAGAAGCTATACGGATCATCACCTACAGCCTTTCTGCCGTTAAAATCTACATTAAGGTGGTAATCTAACTTTTCCGAGTAATAGACCAGACCTTCCTCAAAATTTTCCATATCGGCCTCAATAAGCCCAATTACCTCAGGGATACTATTTCCATAGCTAAACATCTGTTGAATTACATTTACACTGCGTTGCAGGCTTAGATCAGTGGTATTGATTGCCCCCACCTCTTCCTTGGTATAGACTTCTTTTCCCAAATGTTTTGCAATAGCCTGGTTAGATTCCTTTACAATATCTAAGATCTGCTGGGTTTGTTGCTTATTATTCAGAATGATCTGTTTGGTTTCTTTAGCCTCTTTTAACTCTTTGTCTAATTCTTTGCGCGCCTTCGCCCGTAAGGCTTCATCACCCAGGTTCAAGCGCAAGATTCGCGCAAATTCTTGTTGCTCGTTATAGGATTCGCCCAAAAAATTATAGCCGTGAATATCATCAATATAGCCATTGCCATCGTCATCAATACCGTTGCCTATCTTTTCGTCTTTATTTGTCCAAAGCACCTCCTCCAGATCCTCGTGCTTCAGGTCAATGCCCGCATCCAACACAGCTACGATCACTTTTTCACCTTTTTTGTTTCCAATGATCTCAGTATAGGCCTTGTCTACACTCATTCCTGGAATAGTATCCGTAAGGAGATCGGCATGGCCCCATTGTTTTTTCTGGACCTCCGTCAGTGGCGACACCTTCAACGGAATGGCATCTATATTCTCAATAGGAGTGGCCACAATGTTGGTACTCCCACAACTTACTACTAACAAACTAAGGCTTAAAAATCCGCCCAGTAATCGCATTTTTGTAATCATTCTTTTATCCTATTTAATGAACTTTAGTATAATAACTTCCCGGATGGGGAATCCGGATTACTTCTATACATCCCCTATCCGCCATGGTTACATAACCGTCCCGGCCATCAACTCCTCCAAACGCAAGGTTCGAGGGCTTTTTTCCTTTTAATGTTATCTCTTTAACTTGCTCTCCTTTGGGGGAGATCATCACCACCGTTCCCTTGTCATACCTGGCGATATACAGGTTTCCTTTGGCATCACACCGCATCCCATCCAAACCAAAATCTTTAAAAGAGAAAAATAGTCTCTTGTTGTCAATGGCTCCATCCTCCAGAATATCATATTTCCAAACTCGTCTTTGAACCGACTCGTTCACATAGAGAAATTTGCCATCCGGACTTACCTCTATGCCATTGGTGGTACCCATATTAGACGCTAACAAACACACTTTCCCGGCGGGGGTAATCATCCACACATTTCCAGTATTCTCCGCCCAGTTTGGATCACTGAGGTAAATAAAACCGGCATCGCTAACGGCCAGATCGTTGGGCTGGTTCATAGCGCTGGCCTCTGCCCAAACCACGGGGATTTTTGTATCCTTTTCTACCCTGTATACCCGATGGTTTACATAGTCTGCAATAAACATGTGCTGATCTATATCAAAGCGTATGCCGTTTCCAATGCTTCCTTCCGGAAGGCTGAGATACACTTCAGCTTTCCCGTTTGTATCTACCTTTCCAATGGTCCCTTCTTTTTGAAAATTTACCGCGTACAACTCCCCGTCCTTATTGACGGCCGGGCCCTCTATGCCCGGGGTAAAACTACCTTCGGGTAAAAGGTCCTTACTTTGAAAGGCGTACAAGGGTGAAAAAGCAAAAATCAGCACCCCTGTGATGCAGGAAAAATAGTTACGAAAATAGCTCATTGAAGGTATAGGTATTATGGAGGCGAATCCCCTTATCGGTATGATGAAGAGTGCATATCTCTGTATGCGCATCATGCTCCAGGAATAAATAATAATTATGATCAGCAGCCATTTTCAGAAAGCCCTCTTTTTCTGAAAGCGTTAGCAAAGGACGGGTATCATAGCCCATCACATAGGGCAGCGGAATGTGACCTGCCGTTGGAATCAGATCGGCCATAAAGACCAGGGTCTTTCCTTTGTATTGTATATGAGGGATCATTTGTTTATCTGTATGTCCATCCACAAACAAGATATCGAACCCAAGAGAAGTTCCTTTCATAAATGGATAAGGTGGGTGCTCTATGAATCGCAGTTGTCCACTTTCTTCCATGGGCAAGAGGTTCTCCTTTAAGAACGACGCTTTTTCTCGTGCATTGGGCTTAGTGGCCCAGTTCCAGTGCGGGAGATTGGTCCAGAAGATGGCATTTTTAAAGGCGGGCTCATAGCCGGTACGGGCATCATTCCACTGCACACTACCGCCACAATGGTCGAAATGAAGATGGGTCATAAACACATCGGTTATATCATCACGATGAAAACCAGCTTTTTTTAGGGACGCATCTAAACTATGATTGCCCCAGCGGTAGTAATAGCTAAAAAATTTGTCGGACTGTTTATTACCCATCCCGGTATCGATCAGGATAAGTTGGTTGCCCTCTTCTATGAGCAGACATCGTGTCGCGATATCTATCATATTGTTAGCATCTGCCGGGTTGGTCCTATGCCATAAGGATTTTGGCACCACCCCAAACATGGCACCGCCGTCTAACTTAAAATTTCCCGATTCTATTGGATGTAACTTCATGAAGTTAGTAAACAGCGCGCAAATTAATAAAAGACAGGCCGATAACTCTTTTTAGCCCTGTATTTTAACAAATCATTGAGCATTTTACCCCTCTTGAAGTAATTTCTGAAGTTGTTTCCCAAAGTAGATCATGCGTTTAATTTCCTTGACACTAAGTAGGCGCTCTTTTTTCAGGATCAACAAAGCGGTGCTATTAGACTCTACATGATAATAGGGATTGCTTTCCAGGAAGAGCACCAATTCATCTGAAAAAAGACTGGAGATCGCGGGCTGATCTTCTCCACTTAGGCGAAAACGCCGGTTAAAGTCTGGGTGATTCGGAATCTCTATCTCATCAAAGCCAGAAAGATTGTACAACAAACCGAGCAAGCCTTCTTTGTCTAAGGTAAAAACAGGGATATTTGTAGGGAGTGAAATATGCATTACCGTAGCTTTGATGACCTCTTTGGCGATAAACTCCCCTTCGGTAAATTCTACATCAAAAACACCGATCTTATTTTTTTCATCCCCAAGCTGATTGTAGCAATACCGGATCTCACGAGAACTAAAAAAGATAAAGTTTCTTAAAAAGAGAGTGTCTTTCTTTTTTTTTGGGACATACTTCCATTTAAAATCTTTAGCTGCTTCTTTCAGGTCTTCCTGTCTTCTTGTAAAATAACGCTCAATAGGTTTTAATGCCCTCAGTGGAATTATTTTCCGAATTGCAAAAGGATGAACGGAATTGGTTTCGTGCTTATCCAAGCCTATAAGTTCAATATGTCCTCCTTTATGCTCAAAGATGTCCCGGTAATTTTCTAAGCCCTCCAGTACCGTATGATCTACAAAACTGCACATGGAAAAATCTACCACCACTTCCTCATTTTCGGAGATAACGTCTAATTTATTTTTCAGTTTGTAGTAATTCATAAAGCTGCAGAAGTGTTTTATACTCACAAAATAATTTCCCCCATCTGCCTCTCTGAACATTAGAATATTTGGCTTAAAGAGATGGGTTATAAAAAGCAACACACTTTTATTGATCAGGATATGAATGATAAAAGTAACAAGGATGCCTACGGCAATACCCGCAATGAGGTTGGTGGTAAGGGTGGCTAATACGGTGGCCGTAAAGATGATGATCTGTTCTTTCCCAATGCTGGCTATTTTTTTAATGGCCGCAGGGGTGGCCAATTTATACCCTGTATAGACCAAAATGGCTGCCAGGGCAGATAGGGGGATCTTCCTGAGCTGTTCCTGAAAGATCAACACAAAGGCTACCAGGAATGCCGCATGGAAGAAGTTTGAAGATCGGTTAGTAGCCCCGCTATTTACATTTACGGAACTTCTGGCAATGACCGTTACCACATTAAGGCCTCCAATAAAACCGCTGATGGTTGTGGCCAGGCCAAGGGCCTTAAGATCTTTATTTACATTAGAATGCCGGTTTCCCAGATCTAGTTTGTCCACAGCTTTAATGCTTAGGAGCGATTCTATACTTGCTATGAGAGTGATGGCCAGCACTGCCAGCATAAATTGTGCTTCCATGACTTTTCCAAAATCTGGAAAGACCAAAGAGGAGAGAACATTCTCCGGGATGGGGATCAGAAACTTCTTTTCAATAGGATAGGGGATGCCAGACCAGGTGCAGACATAGCTAAACCCAATGGAAAGGATAAGGATCCACATCGGGGCTGGTATCAACTGCACTACCCGGTTCCGGATTTTAGCATAAAATCCCATGATCAGTAAGCTTAAAAAGCCTACGATGGCTGCAGAAACAATACTTACACTATCTGTTTCCCACAAAGCGTAAAGTCCGGCTGGGATCTGAAATAAGAGACTGAGAATGTTGCCTGCCTCATTATTGTGCCCTATCATAATGTGGAACTGTTTAGCCAGTATCCCTATGCCTATGGCTGCAAGCATCCCCTGAATGGCAGAAGCAGGAAAAAAATCGGCCAATCGCCCCATCCTGAGAAAGCCCAGGAGTATCATAAGCACACCAGAGAAAACAACGGCCGCCAGGGTAAAGAGATAGCCCTGATAAAGATCCCCGCCCCCTAAGGCTGTAATGGCTCCTAAAAGAACGATGACCAATCCGTTTCCCGGCCCGGTTATAGTAACCTGAGTCCCGCCCAGGAGGGCAACGATCACCCCGCCAACTACAGCTGGAATGATTCCTGCAATAGGAGGAGCTTCACTGGCCAGCGCCAGGCCCAATCCCAGTGGAAGGGCAATTAAAGAGACTACAAAACCAGCAAAGACATTCTTGGGAAGGTCCTTTATAAAAATGGCGGTTTGGCTTTTTCTCGCTGTCACTTGGGGGGTCTTACAATCAGTACATCCGTAGGAAGGTCGGATAGGATATATTCAATATCGTGAGGGAAAATCCGGTCCAGGACCCCTATTTTCTCAGGGGCATTCATAACCAGTAGATCGGCTCTGACCACTTCGGCATAATGCCCAATGGAATAACCTCTTCTCCCAAAAATACTCTGGATCTTAACATCTATACCTTTGGTGAGGTTTGCAGGGAAGCTGCTAATCAGATTTCGAACGCGCGACTCTTCTTTTCGTTTCAATCTTTCTTTTCTCAAAGAGGCACGCTTCAAAGAACGGTCGTCTTCCACTGTTACATGAACTTCTTTCTGGGTGATCTCTTCTACAATGGTGATTTGTTGCACCCCAAGTGCCCGGGATATCTGAAAAGCTTTTAGAACGGCCACAGGCGTATTGGGATCGTCAAATCCATTTACAACCACATGTTGGGATGCCACCCTTACCGCAGAAGGTTTAATTAGTAACAAAACAGAACAACTCACCTTCCTGGTAAGGTCTCTGGCGATAGTTCCCATATAAAATTGATACATATTCTCGTGCTGTAAGGCACCGAGAACAAGCAGATCTATAGAGAACTTTTCACAGGCCTTTAGAATGGTAGGAACCGGCTTGCCCTCCATCCATTGTACTTCCGGATGATTTTCTGGATATTCAATAATTGTGAGCAAGTTTTCAATGATAGCGCTCTTTTCGGGTGTTTTGGCCCCAACGTGCAACAAAATTAGTTTGGTGTTGAAGTAATAGGCGATACGTGTAATTTCCAGGATATTCACCTCCAACGAAGGCGAAAATGCAAATCCGAATAAGATGGTCTTGAAGGGGCGGTAGATTTTATCCATGGGCACTATTGTGCGTAATATACCATTTATTGTGCGAAAGAAAAGTCGCCAAACCAGATCTCTCGTTAAATAGAAATATTCAAACTATTTTCAGGGTTTGTTCAATATTGTTTTTATTTGCGATATCTAGCAGTCAGGGAGGGAACATAATCTAGCTCCCAACGCAACAAAGGGGATAAAATGGTAGAATTAGCAGGAATAATCATACTGGGGATCATAGCGCAATGGGTAGCCTGGCGCCTCAAACTACCCGCCATATTGCCATTGATCCTGATAGGCTTGCTGGTGGGCCCTATCTCTACGCTATTTACGGAGAACGGCGAAAAACTCATACAACCCATCTGGAATGGAGAAAAAGGCCTTTTTCCAGGCGACGGACTCTATTATTTTGTTTCCCTGGCCATTAGTATTATTCTTTTTGAAGGAGGGTTAACCTTGAAACGATCCGAAGTTTCAAATGTAGGCCCTGTTATAACCAAACTTATCACCGTTGGAACCCTCGTCACCTTTTTTGGCGCGGGCTTCGCTGCGCATTTTATTTTTGACCTAAACTGGCAGATCTCATTTTTGTTCTCTTCCTTGATAATTGTTACGGGTCCTACGGTAATTACACCCATTCTAAGAAATATTCCGCTCAAGAAAGATGTTTCGGCTATTTTAAAGTGGGAGGGTATCCTCATAGATCCAATTGGTGCGTTAGCAGCAGTATTGGTCTTTGAATTTATTAGTGTTGGGGAAGGGCAGGCCTATACCAAAACGGCCCTTATAGAGTTTGGAAAAATATTGCTCTTTGGAAGCACCTTTGGTTTCACCTTTGCACACGCCCTGGCCTTTGCGATTAAAAAGAATTTTATTCCACACTACCTTCTCAATGTGGTGTCATTATCCGTGGTGCTGCTGGTGTTCGTAGAATCGGACATTTTTGCACATGAATCCGGCCTATTGGCCGTAGTGGTTATGGGGATGGTTATGGGGAACATGAATCTTCCCAATCTAAAGGAACTGCTCTACTTTAAAGAATCGCTGAGCGTCCTCCTTATTTCCATTCTATTTATACTGTTGGCGGCCAATATCAACATTGCCGATATGGAGCTTATTTACAACTGGAACACAGTCATCTTGTTTGCAGTGATCGTTTTTCTGATAAGGCCAATAGGGGTCTTTCTCAGCACCAGAGGATCCGGACTTAAAGTCAATGAAAAGATTTTTATTGGCTGGGTGGGTCCAAGAGGGATCGTAGCGGCCGGTATTGCCTCCCTATTTGGCTCTAAGCTTATGGCGAAGGGAGAAGTAGGAGCAGAATACATTACCCCCCTGGTCTTTATGATCGTATTGGGCACGGTCTTGCTAAACGCTACTACGGCCAGGATATTTGCAAAATGGGTAGGTGTTTTTCTGGAACGCTCCGAAGGTATCCTTATCATAGGCGCCAGCAAGGCGTCTCGGATCATTGCCAACTATTTGCAAGCCAATAAGAGACATGTGGTCGTCATAGACAATAACGAATCGAATATTGAAAAGTGTAAAAACATGGGCCTGGAAGCCATTACTGCCAATATTTATTCAGATAATCTTACAGACAACTTAGAATTGAATGATGTGGGATATTTGATGGCCCTTACAGGGAATTCTGACATCAACAAATACGCCATTGACAAGTTTAGAACACAGTTTGGGGAGAACGGTTCTTTCCGCCTGGTGAACGTAGATGAGATGAATGATCCGGAGAATAACCCAAAGGAGGGTCTTTTTTCTCACACGGACGATTTTATCAAACTAACGGAAACGGTCCGGAAGTATCCTGCCATCCATGAAATAGAGCTAAAGGACCAGAAACATTACGAAGGACTTATAGAAATTACTAAAGCAGATGATCATATCATCCCTGTCTTTTTAAAAGCCCCAGATGACGAACTCATTATTATAAGTTCGTTCTCCAAAGAGTTTAAGGATATAGGCGAAGGGTATAAACTGGTATATCTTGGAAAAATGTTCGAATCTTCGGAAAGTGCGGCTGCTAAGAAAATAGATAAATCCTAATCGTTTAATTTTAGCACGGCCATAAACGCTTGCTGTGGGATCTCTACATTCCCTACCTGCCGCATTCTCTTTTTCCCCTTTTTTTGCTTCTCCAGTAACTTTCTTTTTCTGGAAATATCCCCTCCATAACACTTAGCGGTTACATCTTTTCGCAGCGCCTTGATGGTCTCCCTGGAAATTATCTTTGCTCCGATGGCTGCCTGAATTGGAATGTCGAATTGTTGCCTTGGGATCAGCTCCTTAAGTTTTTCGCACATTTTTTTCCCAATATTGGCGGCATTATCTGAATGTATCAGGGCAGATAGGGCATCTACCGGCTGGGCATTTAACAAGATGTCTACCCGCACCAATTTAGAGACCCTCATCCCAATAGGGGCGTAGTCAAACGAGGCATAGCCCTTGGATACAGTTTTTAGCCGGTCGTAAAAATCAAATACAATCTCTGCCAACGGCATATCAAAATTCAGTTCCACCCGTTCGGTAGTCAGATAGGTCTGATTGGTGATCTGTCCTCTTTTTTCGATACACAAAGACATCACATTCCCGACAAAATCCGATTTTGTGATGATGGTAGCCTTAATATATGGTTCTTCCACACGGTCCACGGTAGAGGGATCAGGCAGGTCGGACGGATTATTCACAATCACAGGGATCTCCGGATTTTTCCGGGTAAAGGCATGATAGCTTACATTGGGAACCGTGGTGATCACGGTCATATCAAACTCGCGTTCCAATCGCTCCTGAATGATCTCCATATGGAGCATTCCTAAAAAGCCACAGCGAAAACCAAAGCCCAGTGCGGCACTACTTTCCGGCGTAAATACCAAAGAGGCATCATTTAGTTGTAGTTTTTCCATAGAAGACCTCAACTCCTCAAAATCTTCGGTATCTACGGGATAGATCCCTGCAAAAACCATAGGCTTTACGTCTTCAAACCCCGCAATAGGGTTCTGGGTTGGGTTGGTAGCATCTGTGATAGTATCTCCCACTTTTACTTCCCGGGCATCTTTGATCCCCGTAATTAAGTAACCTACATCCCCTGCTTTGATACTGGTCCTCGGGAGTTGTGTGAGTTTTAAAGTGCCCACTTCATCCGCAAAATAGGTTTTGCCGGTGGCCACAAATTTTATCTTTTGTCCTTTTTTAATTTCCCCGTTGATCACCCGGAAATACGTTTCTACGCCCCTAAATGGGTTGTAGACAGAATCGAATACCAAGGCCTGTAACGGCTCATCCAGGATGCCTGTAGGGGCAGGGACTCGCTCTATGATCGCCTTTAGGATGGCTTCAATTCCAATACCGGTCTTGGCACTGGCCGGGATCACATCTTCGGCCTTACATCCCAATAGGTCCACTATATCATCGGTCACTTCTTCCGGACTTGCGCTTGGAAGGTCCACTTTATTGAGCACCGGAATAATCTCCAGATCGTTTTCCAGGGCCAGATACAGGTTAGAAATGGTCTGTGCCTGTATGCTTTGTGCCGCATCTACCACCAACAAGGCGCCTTCACAGGCAGCAATGGAACGAGACACTTCATAGGAAAAATCTACATGCCCGGGGGTATCTATCAGGTTCAGTACATAGGTCTGCCCTTCATACTGATATTCCATTTGGATAGCATGACTCTTAATGGTGATCCCGCGCTCTCGCTCAAGGTCCATATTGTCTAACAACTGCTCTTTCTTTTCACGTTCGGTTACGGAACCGGTGAAATCGAGAAGCCTATCGGCCAGGGTGCTTTTCCCATGATCAATATGAGCTATGATACAGAAGTTTCTGATGTGTTTCATTTTCCTTTTCTTGCGCTGCTCTTAAGAGCGGCAAAGATACTGCTAAAATTACTTATTCCTGCCACTCGGCTATAAACAAGTTGGTGTCTCTTGTCCCCCCGTTGTTACGATTGCTGGAGAATGCCAGATATTTTCCGTCATTGGAAAACACCGGAAAGGCATCGAAGGTCTCCCCGTGGGTTACCCGCTCCAAATTTTTCCCATCAATATCTATAAAATACAGATTGAACGGAAAGCCTTTTTCTGCCTCAAAATTACTGGAAAACAATATCTTTTTTCCGGAAGGGTGGAAGAACGGACTCCAATTGGCATTCCCTAAAAAGGTAAGCTGCTTTAAGTTGCCACCATCGGCATCGCAAATAAATAATTCCATTTCCGTTGGTTGTACCAGCCCCTGGGATAATAACTCCTTGTATTCTGCAATGGCCTCTTCGGTCTTTGGCCTGCTGGCCCTGAAGATTATCTTGCTCCCGTCCGGGGAGAAGAAGGCGCCACCATCATAACCTAATTCGTCTGTAATCTGGGTAACTTCACTCCCATCGAGGTTCATAGTGTATAGTTCCAGATCCCCGCTGCGCATGGAGGTAAACACAATTTTATCGCCTTTTGGGGAGACGGTGGCTTCAGCGTCATAACCCGGAAGATCTGTGAGCTGGTCCACGATGTTTCCCTCAAGATCCGCCACAAAGATGTCGAACGATTCATAGACCGGCCAAACGTATTTTCCGTTAGAGCGCAATGGCACTTCCGGGCATTCCTTGTCTACAAGATGGGTAGAACCGTATACAAAATGTTTATTGTCTGGCAGAAAGTAAGAGCATGTGGTGCGCCCCATACCGGTGCTGATCATAGGGGGGATGCTGTCTTTAAAATTTTGGGAGACATTCATCAGGAATATTTGATCGCATTCCATTCCCCATTCTTTGTTGTTCGATTGGAAGAGCATCATACTGTCATCAAAACTCCAGTAGGCCTCTGCGTTGTCCCCGCCAAAGGTGATCTGGCGAATCGACTTAAAATATTTTTCCTCCGGATAGATGAGCGTATCCGAACCCGCCATCAAGGAAGTGGTTTCTACAGAAGGCTCTTCGGTACTTTTTGGATCTGTTTTACAGCCAACGGCTGCGATTAAGAAGAATAAAACGGCAATTTTTCTCATGAGTTGACTAATTTTGTTCAAAATTAATGGCAATTATGATGAAACAAAGCATATGGCTCATTTTTCTTGTACTATTTATTTCCTGCAAGCAAGAGCCAACGAAGATCTATACCCTGCAAGACGATGTGGCCCTTTTGGCGAGCGACTCCCTGATGGGGCGCGAAACGGGAACCGAAAACGAATTAATGGCAGCCAATTACCTGGCTGGCCGATTTAAAGGCATTGGGCTGGCCCCTGCAGGCATGGCCGACACCTATTTCCAGACCTTTACCTTTAAACCCAAGAAAGATCCGCATCAGGAAGTAACCTATATAAAAGCGGGAGACAGCACCATTACCGGCACTAATGTCATAGGTTTTATAGACAATAAAGCATCCAATACCATCATCCTGGGGGCCCATTATGACCATTTAGGCATGGGAGGCGAAGGATCGCTCTACCGAGGTGATGCCGCTATCCATAACGGAGCAGATGACAACGCAAGCGGGGTGGCCGTGCTCTTACAACTGGCGCAAAAACTAAAACAAAGCGAATTAAAAGGGAACAATTACCTCATCATGGCCTTCTCCGGAGAGGAAATTGGCTTGTTGGGCTCTAATTACTTTGCCAAGAACCCTACCATTGAGTTAGAGAATGTGAACTATATGATCAATATGGATATGGTGGGCAGGCTCCGCGATAGCAAAGTGCTCTCTGTAAGTGGTACAGGAACGTCCAGGATTTGGCCACAAGTACTGAACGCTAATAATCAGGATTTTGAGCTGGTACTGAAAGAATCAGGAGTAGGGCCCTCGGACCATACATCTTTTTACCTGCAAGACATCCCGGTACTTCATTTCTTTACCGGGCAGCACGAAGACTACCACAAACCCACCGATGATGCAGACAAGCTTAATTATGAGGGGATGGAACAGATCACTACGTATATCATGGGGGTCATTACCGAATTGAATGATGATGCAAAACTGGCCTTTATGAAAACAAAGAACGAAAGCGAGGAGGTCCCCAGGTTTAAAGTAGCTATGGGCGTTATCCCTGATTATTTGTTTGGCGGAAAAGGCATGCGTATTGATGGTGTAAGCGAGGAAAAACCCGCCCAAAGGGCCGGACTCCTAAAAGGAGATGTGGTTGTGCAAATGGGGGACAGCACCGTGGTAGATATGATGAGCTATATGCGGGCACTTTCTGCTTTTGAAGAAGGAGATACTACCACCGTGGTGGTAGACAGGGAGGGAAAACAGATCAGTGTACAGATAAAATTTTAGAACTTTTTGATATTCTATGCGGAGATCTGATTGTAGGGAGACCTGCCTTTTTTTGCGGAGCATCTAAGATAATTTCATAGATTTACCATCCACCTACAGCACTATGAGATTCCCCATCTTCATTTTACTGGGATTAATCCCCATGGTACTCATGGGTCAGACCTTCAGGGTTTCAGGATCTGTGAAGGATGCTGAAGGGAAACCTTTGCCGTATGCCAATGTAATTTTATTGCAAGTTGCAGATAGCACCCAGCTCAAGGGGATCTCTGCCGATGAAACAGGCCATTTTTCCTTATCAGATATCAGTCCGGACACCTATTACCTCCAGGCAGCGTATTTTGGCTATACCTCTGTTCTTGTGGCGCTCGATATTAGGCGCGATATTGAAATTGGCGCCATTGTGCTGGAGCCAGACAGCCAATGGTTAGATGAGGTGCTGGTTACCGGAAACCAACCTTTGATAGAACGCAAGGCAGATAGAATAGTGTTTACTGTAGAGAATACAGTGGTGAGTGAAGGCAATGCGTATGATGTCTTACGGAAGTCCCCCGGGGTAATTGTATCCCAGCAAAATCTGGAAATAAAGGGACAACAAGCCACGGTCTATCTTAACAACAGGAAAGTACAGTTGTCACAAGATGAAATTCAACAATTCCTGATGGGCCTCTCAGGGAACATGATCTCGGCCATTGAAGTAATCCCTAACCCCCCGGCCAGTTACGCGGCCGAAGAAGGCCCAATCCTCAACATTCAAACAACCACCAATGTGGTGCCGGGCTATAAAGGGAGTGTAAGGGCCCAGGCAGAACAGTCTGTTTTCCCCAAATACAGTATGGGGACAGGGCATTATTTTAAGAGCGATACCTTTAGTTTCTTTGCCAATTATACGATTAATCCCAGAAAGGAATTTATTCATTCCGATATCGGGATCCGGTTTATTGATCCTGCGAACAGCATTTTTGCCAATTGGGATACCGATAATGACATTACAACCAGATCCTGGGCACAACAGGCCACTGTGATCCTGGATTTTCACCCCTCGGAAAGACATTTTGTAAATCTAACCTCCAACCTGAGTTTTTCTCCCAATAAAAAAATAAAGAATGAGGTGTTTACGGTAATGCGAAACAGCCTTGGGCAACTAGACTCTACCTTGCAGAACGAAAGTGACCTGGATGAGGACCTGCTCAACATCTCAACAGACCTAAGTTATGAGTACCGTTTAAAGAAACAAGGTGCTTTTGTAAAGGCGAATGCTCATTACACATATTACGAAATGTCGCGTCAGCAAATAGGGTCCAGTGATTATTTTGACCCCTCCGGCCAGTTTATACGCAACTTCGGATTTTCTACTGATGCCCTGCAGGATATTTCCATTTATACGGGGCAACTCGACTTTTACACGCCGCTCCAAGGGGGTAGTTTTGAAACCGGTATACGAGGCTCTTCCATAGAATCGAACAGCAGGATAGACTATTTTGATGTAAACAACACCCAACCTCCGTTTAATATTGCCCTGTCTGATCAGTTTCGCTATAACGAAGAAGTAGGGGCACTCTATGCGAGTCTCTACAAGGACTGGGGAAAATGGGCCCTGAAATTAGGTCTACGAGGAGAACAAACGTGGGTTGAGGCCCGCTCCTTGTCTTTGGACCAGATCAATACCCAAAACTATTTTGAACTGTTCCCTTCGTTTTTTCTGAGCCATAAGCTGGGGGAAGATCTTAGCCTGATCTTCGATTACAGCCGCAAGCTCACCAGGCCTAAATATTCAGACCTCAACCCCTTCCGGTACTTCCTGAATGAAAATGATTACGATGAGGGCAACCCCAACCTGGTGCCCAATTTCAGCCATAACTTCAACCTTAATTTCAATATAAAGGATACTTATTTTATCGACTTTTACTACAGGGACAATGGGGCATATATTAGCAGACTCACCTTCCAGGACAATGTAAACCAAACCCTTAGGGAAATTAAACAGAACGTGTTGGAGAGCACCTCCTATGGCCTGGACCTAACATTGGCTACATCCCTTACTCCCAAGTGGTATGTGTACTTTTACAATTCCATTTTTTATGAGGACGAAACATTTCTCGCTGTGGAAAGTGCTATTGAAAGCGCTACCAACAAGGTAACGGGGTATTACGGCGATCTGAGCAATAGTTTTACGCTCTCTAAAGACGGGAGCTTAAAGGGAGACGCCTCCCTTACTTACTTCAGTGGCTTTCTCTATGGCTCCTTTAAGGTGTCGGAGACCGTTAATCTAAATGTAGGGCTGCGCAAATCGCTTTGGAACAACAGGGCAGTACTTTCCCTCACCGCAGAAGACCTGCTGAGAAGAAATAATGCCACCTTTGTGTCGCGCTATGCCAACCAGGACAATACCTTTTTTGGGAGACGGGAAACACAATTCGTCCGCCTGGGGTTTACCTACAATTTTGGAAATTACAAACTTAACAATGCCAGTGGTGATCTCCAGAAAAGCGAATTACAACGTCTTGATACCGAGTAAATTCCTGTTATTCCGTCTTTTATTTATAATTTTGCCGCGCTAGTAAAAAGATTATGCCCAAGATAGGAGATATACAACTCCCGGATTTCCCCCTGCTACTTGCCCCCATGGAGGATGTGAGTGATCCCCCTTTCCGCGCGCTTTGCAAGGAACAGGGAGCAGATGTGGTATACACAGAATTTATCTCCTCAGAGGGCCTTATCCGCGATGCCGCCAAAAGCGTCATGAAGCTCGATATCTATGAAAAAGAACGGCCTGTGGGGATACAGATCTTTGGGGCCAACCTGGATTCTATGCTGCAGTCTGTAGAGATCGTGGAAAGATCAAATCCGGATATCATTGATATTAATTTTGGTTGCCCTGTAAAAAAAGTGGTTTGCAAAGGTGCCGGGGCCGGCATCCTCAAAGATATAGACAAGATGGTCTCGCTCACCAAGGCCATGGTAGAACATACTAAACTCCCGGTGACCGTAAAGACTCGACTCGGATGGGATCAGGATTCCATAAAGATCGTGGAGGTAGCGGAACGGCTGCAGGATGTAGGGTGTAAGGCCATCGCTATCCACGGTAGAACCCGGGTACAGATGTACAAGGGCAGCGCTGACTGGGCGCCTATTACCGCTGTAAAAAATAATCCGAGAATGCATATTCCTGTTTTTGGAAATGGGGATGTTGATAGCCCGGAAGCAGCTAAAAGAATGCGGGACGACTTTGGGCTGGACGGGGCCATGATTGGCCGCGCCAGTATTGGGTATCCCTGGTTCTTTAAGGAGGTAAAGCACTACTTTAAAACCGGCATGCATTTAGAGCCGCCCACCATGGAAGAACGTGTTGATGCGGCTCGCAGGCATCTGCAGATGGCGATTGATTGGAAAGGGGAGAAACTAGGCGTTTTTGAAACACGCAGACATTACACCAACTATTTTAAAGGGATTCCTAACTTTAAGGAACATCGTATGAAGATGGTGACCAGTGATGAGGCCGCCAATGTTTTTGCAGCCTTTGAGGAGGCGCTGGAGACCTTTGGGGATTATCAGTTTGCTTAGGCAGACAACAACTTCTTATTTACCCGGCTACTGGCGATCCTTGAAGCCAGGACTCCCAGGATCAAAATAGTTCCGAGAACTATCAGCACATTGATCCAGTTGTATTCTACCGGATAGGAGAGCGAAGGAGTGATTTTTAACCAGCCAAACAGCAATTGGGACCAGATAAGCAAAGAAGCGAGAAAGATCCCCAGTAGTCCGCCCAACCCGGTTACCAACAAACCTTGTATAAAGTAAATACGTCGTATTTCTTTTACGGTGGTGCCCAGGCTGTAAAGGGTTCTGGAATTTTGTTGCTTGTCTAGTATCATCATAATGATGGCACCCACTACATTAAAGAGCGCAATGATAAGTACCAGGGTAAAGATGAGGTAGGTAGCCAGGTTTTCGGTATTGAGCATCTTGTAGAGGGTACTGTTCTGTTCCTGCCGGTTTTTAAGCAGCACCGTATTACCCACAACAGCTTTTATATTAGCCCGCACTTCGGTGGCATCGGCCTCTGGGGTAAGTTCAAAATTAATGGCAGAGATCTCATCGTTTCCTCGTTCTAACAGCGCCTGTACCAGAGGCAGGTTGGCAAAGACATATTTCTTGTCCAGGTTCTCTTCTACCGCATATACCCCGCTCATCACCAGGGAGAGCTCATTATAGGGTTTAGATTGAAGCGAGGGGCTGCCTTTCCCCGGTTTTGGGGCCAGCACAATTAGGGGATTTCTGTAGTCGTTGATGGTGAGTCCAAGCATATTGGCAATGCCCAAACCAATAACGCCCTGCTGGTCACTTATCTCCCAGGAGCCCCAATAGATGGCACTATCTATTTTTGTAGCCCTGGCATAAGAGGTATCTACCCCTTTGATAAAGGCTACATGACTCTTTTGTTTATGGGTAAGGTAGACCCGTTCTTCCAATTCTTTGGAATAAGCAGCAATGCCTGTTATGTTCTGTAATTCTTGTTCTGTATCTGGCCTTAGACTAAAGTACTTTCCTGTTTGCGGAGTAGCTTTAAGGCTGGGGTCAAAGGTCTCGCTAAAGGAAAGGCTAAAAGTTTTGAGTCCGGCGAAACCAGACAGCACTATAAAGAGGGCCGCTGCGCCAATGACAATCACCAAGAAGGTGATAAAATTGATGATATTCACCGCATTCTGGCTGCTTTTGGAGCGCACATACCTTTTGGCGATGTAGAAGGGGAAATTCAAAGGGCTGTTTTTTCTAGGTTTTTTTTCTTTTGGGCAGCAGGTCCCGGTTCTCTATGGGGTTCTCTCCTTTTTTTAAGGATTTTTCAATCCCGTCTATATAGTCGAGCGAATCATCCAGATAGAAATGCAGTTCGGGCATTCGTCTCAGCTGGTGGCGGGTACGCTGCGCCAGGGTGTGTTTAATTAGGGGTTGTTGTGCCTTCATCCCCTCTATAAGTTCTGCTCCATTGGTGTTGGGAAACACGCTCACATAGACCTTGGCAATAGAAAGGTCTGAGGTAACCGTTACCTTAGAAATAGAAATAAGGGTACCTTTCATACCTCCGTCTGTGGCGGCGCGTTGGAGGATGTCTGCGAGATCTTTTTGAATGACCCCTGATATTTTTTTCTGTCGTTGGGTTTCCATGGGGCAAAAATAC
>NZ_JBATLB010000120.1:0-1559 GCF_049669965.1 Muriicola sp.
AAGGTATCCTTTATGTCTATTTCCGTCAAGATTCCAAACCCCTCTTCCTTCAGAGCTTTTGTAACTTTAATAATTACCTCTTCAAAACCCATTTTCAGTTCTTTATTAAAATAGTATTTCATATCTCTATTCTTTAAATTATAAATATATAATTACCCCTTGTATGCTATAATTAATAGCAAAAATAACCCGCGTATTTATACAATTCCCCGTTAGCCGTTTGAAACGTAGCTTTACTCAAAATAGTTACTCTTTAAAAATAAAACATTAGTTGTTTAAAACATCAAATTAGAATAGATCATACTTTTCAGGTCCTTGGGCAATCCGTCACGGATATCTTCCATTTCTCCCAAAGAGATATATTTTCTAAGATAGATAAACGTAGTATTAATGTATCGCTCTGCTACCTCCTCACTATATTCAAAATCGTTCACTGCGGCAGGACCATCGTATTGTCTGACAAGATCAATAAACCCTGCCATATGCTTTATCTTAGGTTTTTTCTTTGTAAGCTTCCATCCGTGAACGTAAGCACCCTTGATAAACATGGGTAATTGAGCAATTAATTGTAATGATTCTTCGGGCGGGATCATATCGCGAAGGGCGTGCATAATGGCTATGAAAATGCGCCCTGCTTTGTCTGTATCGGTTCCGAGGTTCATTTGCTTTGCATACTCCTTTATAAAGGTGTTTCCCTCTGCTGCGTATTGATTAAAATTGAGTGCCATAATACATAGTTATTAAGTGAAGTATAAATTTGACTGTTTTTGTTTGTCTTCCAAATGACCTTCGTCATTTTAAAAGCACAATTCCGGATTTATCTTTGGTAATAAACCAGAAATACAGGCGAGATGAAAAACATACTGATTCCAACAGACTTTTCAGGTAATGCGTGGAATGCCATTTGCTATGCCCTGGAATTCTTTAAGAACGAAAAATGTAAATTCTACTTTCTTCATACCTATATCCCAGCTTTTTATCGGATGGACTATGCGCTGGGGGGGCCTGAATTTAGTGCCATTCCCGATATGGAAGTGGAAGTAGCCCTGGCTGGATTGGAAAAAACCCTTGAGGACGTCAAGGAAAAATTTCCAAACAAGAAACATACCTTTGAAACTGTTTCGGCCTTTAATACGTTAACAGACGAGATCAACGAGCTATCAGAAAAAAAGAAAATTGATTTGGTGGTCATGGGTACCCAGGGGGCTACCGGGGTGAAGCAATTATTTTTGGGTACTAGTACCGTTTTTGTAATACGAAAAGCCGTTGTGCCGGTATTGGTCATTCCTAAAAATTGTAAGTTTAAGTCCATCAAACATGTGCTCCTGCCTTCGGACTATTTGTCTTCCTATGAAAAAGATGACGTCTACGCTATTATAGAAATAGCAAAAATGCACCAGGCTAAAATTACGGTTCTTCATATAAAAGAAGCAGAAAACCTGCCCGATGTACAACTGAAAAACAAAATGATCTTGTTAAAACTTCTTGCTAATTCAGCCTACCAAGAAGTGGAAGCCATAGGCAAACCTCTGCCCGAAGCTATTCTGGAGTATGTAGAG
>NZ_JBATLB010000121.1:0-6127 GCF_049669965.1 Muriicola sp.
GAGGTTGTGCCACTTGTTTTTGCAAAATAAATAGGTTTTCCTGGCCATAAAACATCAGTTTTCCCTTCTAGAATCTGGCTTATATAGGGTTTTAGTGCTTCATAATCCCGTATTGGCACTCTTTCGATGAAATCCCTATGCGAACCTATATTGTTGAATTGATGATCTATTCCAAATTGGGTGTTTCGTGCTGCATGCAAAAGTTCTTCAAACAGCTTCTTTTGGGTCTTAATCGGATTGTTGATCCATCGAAGGGTTCTTCTGTGCACTATGGCAGCAAAAATCTTAGCGGCGAAAGACTTTAAGGACATATAGTTTAATTAAAATCTATATAATCTGAAGGGTTGACAGGATTCCCATTGTTCCATAATTCAAAATGCAAATGAGGCCCGGTGGTAAATTCTCCTGTATTGCCTACAGAAGCAATCACTTCACCTGCTTTTACAAGATCTCCCTGCTCCTTATTTAAAGAGGAGTTGTGTTTATAGACCGATAGCAATCCCTCTTCGTGTTCCATAATGATTACAAAACCGGTATCTGCCGTCCATTCAGAAAATATAACGGTTCCATTGGCCACCGCCTTTACAGGAGCGTCTTTTTCTGCTACAATATCTACCGCGAAATGCTTTTTATCCGCATTGTATCCCTGTGAAATTACCCCGGTAACCGGGGAGAATAAAACAAGACTCCCTTGTGCAATATTGCGTTGGAAAAGATTGTACTTATCTTCTAAAGCTACCTGAGCCCTCAAGACAGAGTCTTCCTTAATTGGCGAGAGGTCTACGGTAGAGGGATCAATTTTAAATTGCTCAAACAAAGAATCTCTGTTTATTTCATTGTTTTCTACATCCCCACGCAGCACCATGCGAATATTCTCTAGATACTTATTGGTATAATTTAATACATTTACGAGAGAATCTGTCTTATAGGTGAGTTCCGTAGCCTGTTTCTTTAAACGGGTGGAAGAATAGCCTGGAATATATTCCCTCAAGGGGGTAAAAGCAATAAGCAGGGTAGTGAGCCCTATCAGAACAATAATAAACAGGGTCCCAGTAATAAAAACATTTAACCTGCTTAATTTAAAAGAGATCTTTTCCTCAAAGGTGCTCTCATTAAGAATCACTAAGCGATACTTATGCAAGAGCTTGCGCTTGATCTCCTTTCTTTTTTTTGCTTTTTTCTCCATGCCCCACAAAGATACATTTCGAATTGAATTTCAACATACCGGGAACTTAAAAAAGGATATTCTTCCCCCATTCTTCTGTCGATTTCCAATAAATCCCCTTTTTAAAGATATCAGGCAGCAATTAAAGTACAATGTTTGCGTTTGGAATAAATACTATCTATTTAGTTTTTTACTACCTTTGTTTACCTTATAAAAAGAAGCACATGATCTTACTTGTACCTTTTCTAGCAATAGGCCCCTGGCAAATAGCAGTCGTCGTAGTTTTAGTACTCTTGTTATTTGGCGGTAAAAAAATTCCTGAATTAATGCGGGGATTGGGTAGTGGAATTAAAGAATTTAAAGACGCCTCTAAGGAAGATGACCAAATAGAGGAGAAAAAAGACTAACGCCTTATAGAATTAATTAAAAAAAGCAATCCTTTAAGGGTTGCTTTTTTTATGCCTCCTTCTAACACACAGCTCAAAGCATCACACATAAAAATAGCACTCCTACAATAGCTTATTAGTGTATATACTTTTCGGTATTTTAATGATTTTGACACGTTAAATCAAAACTTATTCTTTTTGTCAAATTTCGGCGAGTATTACCTCCAAACCCCTAAAAACACTTCCCTTCCTTAAGGCCCGATTATTACCACAAGCACTTTTTCTTGAGATACACGACAAAAAACCTCCATTTCACAACAAAAAGTAATCCCATAGCATAAGAACTTATAAATTCGACGTTATGAAAGGGATTAACTATGTATAGATTCCCTAATTCGGGGCAATTTATATAGCATGATCTCCAATTTCAGGCTATCAATTAGGGTCTATTAACACATGAAAATAAAACAATTCAGCATTATCTTCCTTTTGCTATTTGTATGTTCATTTAGCGGGCTTGCCACCATTTCTGAGCTATCCGGGTCAGAAATTACGGCAGAATCTCCCATTGAACTGTTCAAGGCTAATGCAAAAGTGCATAACATAGTTACCAAATCGGTAAAGGGTTATGCCAATGTATATAATGGCTATTATCTAATTACTGGTGTATTTGGGGTATCTGAGAACGCTCATAAGTTTGCAGGATCACTAAAAAACTACGGTGCCACTCCCGGTTATTTTAAAAGTCCTGAAAATGGTATGCACTATGTATACCTGGAACATTTCTCTATAGGCGAGGATGCCATTTCTTCCTATTTGAATGGAAAATACAAGAAGAAGATGTGGATCTTACATGTTGAAAACAGCAAAAAGAATCCGTCAGAAATCAAAGAAATAGTTACCCCCAACTTTTCAAAACCAGCTGTACTCTCTCATAAGCAATTTGTCAGTGCCGCTAAAAAATATAAGATAGCCGCGAGGACGGTAGAGGACATAACCTTTATTGATAATGGATATTATGCAGTTGCCGGAGTATTTGGTGATAAAAACAATGTATTAAAGTTTGTCAAAAAACTGAAGTCCAAAGGTCTGGCTGTTTCAACAGCAGAAAATACAGATTCTAAACTTACCTACGTTTATCTGGATCATTCAAAAGATTGGGCGGGCGTTTTAGAGACCGCCAGAACTCAGGTAAATGGGAAATATGGGGATAAACTATGGATCATGCATATTGCGAATGAAGCCACTTCCCCGGGAAAGAGCCCTGCATATACTCCAATCGCCTTTTCTGCAGCCAACTCTGCTTTATTTGCCGCCGAGAAGAATGTCCAAAGGAAATCCCAGAAAGCTCCACTGAATAAAATTCTGGAAAAAGCAGATGAATACTTCGATAAGATGTGGTATGCAGAAGCTGCGGATCTATACGAGTCATTTCTTACCAATAATAAGGATAACTATACCTATGAGGTTATTCAAAAGGCAGGCGATTCACACTATTTTAATTCAAATATGGAACGCGCTTACTATTGGTATGACATTCTTTACAATCGCTATAATGACGATATCAGTGCAGAGAACATATTTAAGTACGCTCACAGTCTTAAAGGAACCGGGAAGTACGCCAGGGCCAAGCGGTTAATGCGTTTGTATGACCGAAAAGTGAAAAAGGAAGGAATGCGCTACTCCATAGAAGATCCGCGCACTACTCCTAAAGAAAAAGTACTGGACAATATTCTCAATACTGAATTAGAATATACCATACGGAATATTAAAACGAATTCGAAATATTCAGATTTCTCTCCAATGTTTTACAATGAGGATCAATTAGTTTTTGCCTCCGCCATGGACTCGTCGTTTTTTAGTACGAGGCGCTATAAATGGAACAATCAGCCTTATCTGGATCTTTACGTGGCAAAGGTGAATAATGAATCGCAAGAGGTTAAAGACGCTATAAAATTCTCTAAAAAGATCAATACCAAATACCATGAGGCATCTGTTACTTTCTCTCCGGATAATACTACCATGTATTTTACGCGTAATAATTATGGAAAGAAACTGAAGCGCGATAAAAACGGTATAAATAACCTTAAAATATACAGGTCGCGCAAAGTGGATGGCGAATGGGCCGAGGCTACTGAAGTTCCATTTAACAGTGATGAATTTTCTACGGGCCACCCTGCTTTAAGTCCGGATGGGAAACAGCTGTACTTTGTGTCTGACCGCCCGGGAAGTCTGGGAGAAACGGATATTTTTGTAGTTGATGTATATGAAGATGGCGGGTATTCCGAACCACGAAATCTTGGACCCGATATCAATACAGAGCGAAAGGAGATGTTTCCGTTTATTACTGATAAGAAACTGTATTTTTCCTCCAATGGCCATATAGGATTAGGTGGATTGGACATCTATGAAGTTGCCTTTGACGATGAAAAAGGCTTCCAGGAAGTAAAAAACATGGGGAAACCTGTAAATAGTCAGAAAGACGATTTCTCCTATATAGTTAACGAGGGGAGTCAGAAGGGGTTCTTTGCTTCCAACAGACGTGGAGGAAAAGGTGACGATGATATTTATTCGTTCTCCAGGCTTCTGCCCGAAGAGTTAAATCTCAATGCTATTGAAGGGGTAGTGACCGAACAAGTGACCGGAGAGCTAATGCCTGAGGCTCTTATTACCCTGTTGGATGAGAACAATATTAAACTAAAAGAGGTTGTTTCCGACAAAGACGGCAGTTTTGTCTTCGAAGATCTGGACAGCAATACAAAATACACAGTGAAAGCTACCAAAGAAGGGTATTCCGAAGTAGTTCTAAATACGCCTACCAGGGAGAATGAACTAATTAACGTAGCGGTCTCCTTAGAAAAACTTGAGGATCTGATCGTCCTGGAAGAAGGGATCAAAAAGATCAAGTTAAACATGATCTTCTTTGACTTCGACAAATCGAATATCAGAGACGATGCTGCGGTTGAACTCAATAGATTGATATCTGTCATGAAAGAAAATCCTTCCATGATCATCAAGATAGAATCTCACACGGATTCCAGAGGAAAGGCAGCATACAATAAATACCTCTCTGATAAACGGGCAAAATCTACGAGAGCCTATATTATATCTCAGGGAATTGATCCTAAACGTATAGAAAGCGCCATAGGTTATGGGGAAGAAAGACTTTTAAATGGCTGTGACGGCAGTATTAAATGCACTAGTGCACAACACCAGCTCAACAGGCGATCCGAATTTATTATAGTAGATATGTAATACACAAATGAACTAACCTACCCTAAAAACCATCTGTTTATGAAGCAGATGGTTTTTTATTGGGATACCCTAAGCCCGCACCCTTTGGTATTCCAAATAGTATTATTTGCACTTTTTTTCGCTTCGCAACAAGAATAAGCCCCTATACAACATATTTGGAAGGGGCACATACGCAACAGCTCAAATTGCAGTTAATACCTTAAAAACAGTGCACTCTTAACACCTAAATCTTTTTTATATGAAACATATTTTACTCCTGAAAGAAATTTACTTAGAAGCCTTTAAAAATTTGGGTTCTTATTTTGTCCGGAACTTGTTCAAAATCTTTACCTGGTTCTGTCTGGCCTGTCTGGTCATCGTATTATACGCTTTTATATTTAGGGTGGCTACCGGATTTGCTTTCGACTAGGTCATAGCTCACATATTTACAAGTAGGTCAACAGACCCGCCTTAACAATTGCTCCTCTGAGTCTTCGGTATATCGGATAAAACATACCGTTCCCAGAGGCTTTTTTTGTGCTGCGTTTATCTGACCCAATTTTTATGCTCTTTATCTAGATAATATACTATTTCTGCCATACTAAGGCATCTTTGCCATTAGGAAAATCATTAAAAGGCAGGCGTATGCAGCAAATTTTACACTTTAAAGAAATTTATAAAGAAGCATTTAGGAACTGGAGGAATATATTCCTTAAAAAGTATTTTAAGGCCTTCTCCTGGTTCTGTTTAGCCCTGTGGCTGGTAACCGTGTACGCATTCGTATTCAGGCTTTCTACAGGCTTTGCTTTTGATTAAATGACATAAAAAAGCTCCAATACCCAGAGTATGGAGCTTTTTTTTATTTTACAAGCTACTATTCGAATTTTATGGTGCGAATAATGGCTTCCAATTCGAACATATAGTCTCGTTTATTGGTAGCAGGAGCAAAGGTAAATCCTTCTACCACCAATTTGCGATTGTTCTTTTCATCATCCATAATAAAGGTTGCAAAAGGCCCCGCCATGGGAAAATTTTCCATATCCCAAATACTTCGAGCCTCAACAGTTCTCCTCCCATCAATCTCCGTAGTAAAGAAATAAGGTGCAAACGCATCTTCCGTGGTCATATACGTTATCTTATTCAAAACATCCGGACCAGGAATATATTTTTTCCCAATGGAATCTCTCATTCTGATAAAATCTGTCACAAAAGTGGAATCATTAGATAGGCCGGACCAGGGAATTTCATAGGCGATTATATTCATGCTGCCTTTTTGGATCTCCCTATCTATCCAAACAAAATTATCCTCCTGTTTGCCCAGCTTGTAAATAGAAGGAAGGCT
>NZ_JBATLB010000122.1:0-31490 GCF_049669965.1 Muriicola sp.
TGAAATCCGGGTTATTGTAAATAGTTTCCTTTAGTTCTGCAGCCCGGTCTGCTGAATCACAGCCAATAAGATTTACAAGGCATATAACGAAGAGGATAAGCTTTAAGCTTGTAGCTAATTTAGCTTCTGTATTCATTTTCTGTATTGGTAAGATTATCCTCAAAAAGGTACGAATTAGCAATAGAACATTCACCCGTAATTCACAAAACATCTGGACTCGTAAAGAGATAAAAACAAAACGGAACTCAAACAAGTGCAGTTCGATAAAAATAGACGTTTTTCATTCTAGTCTTTTTTGGTACATTTAACACTTACAAACTCCAAGAACTATTAAAATGAATTTCAAGACGTATCAACTGGCCTTATTTTTGGCCTTCTTTTCATTGATTCTCACAACAAATGCGCAAAGGCGCTCAAAAACAGTTGTTTCAGATCCAATTCCTGAAGCGCTTTATTCTAGCCTGGAATACCGCCTGGTAGGTCCCTTTCGGGGAGGCAGATCTGCTGCGGTAACCGGAGTTCCCGGGCAGCCTAATCTCTTTTACTTCGGAGCTACAGGCGGCGGAGTTTGGAAGACCATGGACGGAGGCAGAACCTGGGAAAATATCTCTGATGGATTTTTTGGAGGAAGTATAGGAGCCGTAGAGGTTGCGCAAAGTGATCACAACGTGATCTATGTTGGAGGTGGGGAAAAAACCCTACGAGGGAATGTTTCTTCGGGCTATGGGATCTGGAAAACCGTAGATGCAGGCAAGACCTGGAAATCCATGGGCCTTAAAAACAGCAGGCATGTACCTCGTATTCGTATTCATCCAAATGATCCCAATACCGTATATGCAGCAGTTCTTGGAGACATCTATAAACCCTCACAGGAAAGAGGGATCTATAAGAGTGAAGATGGCGGAACTACCTGGAGAAGGACCTTATTCGTAAACGACCAGGCAGGTGCAGTAGACCTGGTAGTAGACCCAACCAATCCCAGGATCATGTATGCCTCTACCTGGCGCGCCAAAAGAACTCCTTACAGCCTTAGTAGCGGGGGAGACGGATCGGCACTTTGGAAGAGTACTGACAGCGGAGAAAGCTGGACAGAAATCTCCAAGAACGAGGGGTTTCCAAATGATACCTTAGGGATCATTGGTGTAACCGTATCTCCAAAAAATGCCCAAAGGGTATGGGCCATCGTTGAAAATAAAGATAAAGGTGGGCTGTATCGTTCGGATGACGGTGGAAAAAAATGGAGTTTAGTTAATTCTGAAAGAATGCTGCGTCAGCGTGCCTGGTATTATACCCGTGTCTATGCCGATACCGAAAATGAAGATGTAGTATACGTTCTTAATGTGCGTTACCATAAATCCACGGATGGCGGTAAAAGCTTCGACACCTTTAATGCCCCACATGGGGATCACCACGACCTTTGGATAGCGCCGGAAGACCCTAAAAGAATGATCATTGGGGACGATGGAGGCGCTCAGATATCTTATGATGGCGGACAAACGTGGAGCACCTATTACAATCAGCCTACCGCACAATTTTACAGGGTTACGACAGACAATGCCTTCCCGTATCGCATCTATGCCGCGCAGCAGGATAATTCAACTATCCGGATAAAACATCGCAGTGACGAAAGAAGTATTGGAGATAACGATTGGGAGCCTACCGCAGGGGGCGAATCGGCCCATATCGCTGTAGATCCGGAGAATAATAATATAGTATACGGAGGGAGTTACGGGGGTTTTCTAACAAGAGTGAACCACGACGCAAATACCGTTCGTGGCATCAATGTTTGGCCAGACAACCCCATGGGATACGGAGCTGAAGGGATGAAATATCGATTTCAATGGAATTTTCCGATCATTTTCAGTAAACACGATCCCAAAAAGTTGTACACCTTTTCCAATCATGTGCATATGAGCACCAATGAAGGACAAAGCTGGCAATTGTTGAGCGGAGATCTTACCAGAAACGATCCGGATAAATTAGTTTCGAGTGGAGGTCCTATTACCCAGGACAACACTGGAGTAGAATATTATTGTACCATTTTTGCAGCCAATGAAAGTCCGTTGAAAGAAGGACTGCTATGGGTGGGGAGCGACGATGGACTTATACACGTTTCAAGAGATGGAGGAGGAAACTGGGAGAATGTAACTCCGGCAAATATGCCCGATTGGTCCATGGTAAATAGCATTGAGCCGTCGGCATTCGATGAAGGCACGTGTTATGTAGCTGCCACACGGTATAAGCTAGGCGATTTTCAACCTTATTTATACAAGACGACAGACTACGGCAAGACCTGGCAGAAAATCACCAATGGTATAGATTCGGAACATTTTACCAGAGTGGTGCGGGAAGATCCTAAAAGAAAAGGACTTCTATACGCGGGTACAGAAACAGGAATGTACATCTCATTTAATGACGGTCGTAGCTGGAAACCCTTTCAGTTAAATTTACCTATTGTGCCCATTACCGATTTAGCGGTGAAAGACAATAACCTCATTGTAGCCACCCAGGGGCGAAGCCTTTGGATCATTGATGATCTTACGGTATTACATCAGCTAAATGAGGGTATTTCTACAGGGAAGGCTATGCTGTTTAAACCCAAGGATGCCTACAGAACAAAAGGGGGGACCAGCAGAGCTCCTTCCAAAACGGAAGGTCAGAATCATCCAAATGGTGTGATCTCACATTTTTATCTAAATGACCTCTCCGAAAAGGATAGCATTTCCCTGACCTATACGACTATGGCAGGAGACACCCTGGCCAACTTCAGCACCTTTGCCAAAGAAACTGATAAAAAGTTGAAAGCGAAAAAAGGTGGTAATACCCATGTCTGGGATACTAGGGGTAAAGGGGCTCAAGAATTTAAGGGAATGATCTTGTGGTGGGCCAATCTTGATGGTGCCAAAGCGGTCCCCGGGTCTTATAAAGTGCATTTGAATGTTAATGGCAATACACAGACCCAAACATTAAACATCCTCCCGGATCCAAGGGCGGAGGTGAGTGTAGCAGACATGCAAAAACAATACGATTTTATCTCAGGTATTAACAGTACGGTAGACAAGGCACATGCCTCTATCAAAAAGATCAGAAAGATAACCGAGCAGCTCGATGCTTTTATGACGCAATACAAAGGAAATGAGGCTACCAAAGAATTGGTAGAGAAGGCCAAGAAAATGAAAAAAGATTTTGGTGAAGTGGAGAAAGCCCTGTATCAGACACAAAACAGAAGCGGACAAGATCCTTTGAATTTTCCGATTAGGCTTACCAATAAACTAGCCCATCTGAATAGTCTGGTCTCTATAGATGATTTTCATCCAACCGAGCAGGACATTGTGGTTAAGAATGAGCTAACTACAGAAATAGAAGCAGAACTGAAGCAGTTCGACGCCCTGGTCTCTCAGGAGATCAAAGCATTTAATGAGGCCTTCAATACGCTGCAATTAAATTATCTCTTTATAGAATAAAAAGGCAATAACCAGTTCATATCCCCGTATATGAAACCCGGGGATCTGTTGTATTAGAGCACAAAGAATAAGAATAGTAGTAAAACCTCACAACAAATTATGAAACGACGAATATTTGGATTAATGGCCTTTCTGTTAGTAGGAACTGTAGTAGCGCAAACGGCAGAAGAGTATTTTAAGCCACTGAAGTACAGAAATATAGGTCCATTTAGAGGGGGGCGTTCTGTAACTGCAACCGGAGTTATTGGGGACCCCTTAACTTATTATATGGGTACCACGGGTGGAGGTTTATGGAAGACACAGGATGCAGGTAGAAAATGGGATAATATTTCAGATGGGTTTTTTGAAATGGGATCTGTTGGGGCCGTGGCCGTTTCGGCTTCCAATCCTAACATTGTGTATTGTGGGATGGGAGAACACGCGGTACGCGGGGTAATGACCTCGTATGGAGACGGGGTGTATAAATCCACAGATGCTGGAAAGACCTGGAAAAAAATGGGCCTTGAAAAGACACAGCACATAGCACGAATTGTCATCCATCCTACAAATCCGGACATCGTCTTTATAGCCGCTCAGGGGGCCCTATACGGACCAACCAAGGAAAGGGGGATCTATAAAAGTACGGACGGTGGACTTAGTTGGAAACAAATACTTTACGTCAATGATCTCACAGGATGTAATGAACTTTCGATGGATTTATCTACCCCTGAAGTGCTCTATGCCAGCATGTGGCATCATCAACGCAAACCAAACATGGTGGTTAGTGGAGGTTCCGGGAGTGGCTTATACAAATCTACCGATGGGGGCGAGACCTGGAAACAGATACATAAAGGCCTTCCCGAAGAAAAAGGAAAAATGGCCATTGCGGTTAGTCAGGCTAATCCCAATAAAGTATATGCCCTGGTGGAAAGTGATTCGGATAAGGATAAGGGGGGATTATTCGTTTCTAATGATGCAGGGCATTCCTGGAATATGATCAGTGGGGATAACCGTTTGGTGCAACGTGCCTGGTATTATATTGAGGTTTTTCCGGATCCAAATGATGAAAATACGGTCTACGTGATGAGTGCCCAGGCCCTTAGATCTTTTGATGGTGGGGCCAGCTGGGAAGAGATTTCAGGCACTCATGGCGACTACCATGATCTCTGGATCAATCCGGACAATTCCAAGAATATGATCATTGCCAATGATGGAGGGGCGGCCGTTAGTTTTGACTATGCCAAAACCTGGTCTTCTCAGGATATTATGCCAACAGCACAGTTTTACAGGATCAGTACCGACCGACTTTTCCCATACAATATTTATGGCGGCCAGCAAGATAATACCTCAGTAAGGATAGCCCATCTCTCCTTATCGAGGGGAGGCATTGATGAGCACGACTGGTCGTATTCTGCAGGAGGAGAAAGTGCGTTTCTGGCCTTTGATCCGGACAACCCAAGGTATGTACTTGGCGGGAGTTATTTAGGGTATATTGATCTGCTGGATGCACAGACAAAGTCGGAGACAAAGATCCTGGCAGCTCCTATTCAGTATCTTGGCAGAGAAGCCAGGGACATGAAATACCTTTTCAATTGGAATGCACCCATCATCCGGTCACAACACGAACCCAACACCTTTTTTCACTGTGCACAATTGGTTCTAAGAACTAAAGATATGGGTAAAACATGGGAGGAGATATCCCCCGATCTTACCAGAGATATGGATGATAAACAAGGAAATGGAGGCGGGCCGTATACGAATGAGGCAGTGGGCGCTGAAAATTACGGGACCATTGCCTATATGATAGAATCTCCCCATGAGAAAGGGGTCTATTGGACCGGCAGTGATGACGGATTGGTATACCTAACCAAAAACGGTGGAACAACCTGGGAAAATGTTACTCCTAAAGGCTTGCAGGAATCCCTGATCAATGCTATTGAGGTCTCACCTCATGATGCTGGCACTGCCTATATCGCAACCACCAGGTATAAATTTAATGACTATAGTCCGGCCATTTATAAAACCATTAATTATGGAAAAACCTGGACCAACATCAGCGCCGGAATTCCCTATGGGGCCTTTACAAGGGTAGTGCGGGAAGATACCTCCAGAAAAGGACTTTTGTATGTGGGAACCGAAAAGGGAATATATATTTCCTGGAACGATGGTGCAAGTTGGGAACCTTTTCAATTGAACTTGCCCAAGACACCTATTACAGACCTTAAGGTACATCAGGGCGATTTAGTGGTTGCTACCTCAGGACGGTCTTTCTGGATACTAGATGATCTGGCGGCCCTTGCACAGTATAATTTGGGAGTCAATGGCTTAAAGATCATGCAGCCAGAAGAGGCGCTCAATGCTTCCTGGGGAAGTCCTTTAAATACAAATTCCAAGGATTTTAACGGAACACACCCATATGAGGGTGTGAATCCGGCCAACGGGATGGTGCTGTATTACGAATTGCCCAAAACAGATGTTGAGACGCCTTTATCTATGGAAATATTAAATTCTCAAGGCCAGGTTATTAGGAGTTTTAGTTCAGTGAAGGACACTACTTATCAAAAACACAATGGAGGTGGCCCTCCTCCTGCACCAGTTTTATCAAAAGAAACAGGCTTAAACAGATTTGTCTGGGATCTTAACTACCCTATCATGGAAGGAATACCCGGAGTGTATATAGAAGCTGGTTTTGAAGGTCACAAGGCACCCCCCGGAGACTATACAATACGTTTAAAACACGATGGGAATACGGTTACCTCTTCAGGAAAAATTGTGGCCACCCCTGGTTTTGATGTTCCTAAGGCACAGTACGAGGAATTCGATGCTTTTATGACGGAAATGGAGACCAAGCTCAACGAAATGCACCAGCTTGTAAATAAATTATACAAGGTACAACAACAGCTAAAGACTCTATTGGCAACGATTGAAACGGGTGACACCAAAGAGGCAGGAGAAGCGTTGTTGAAAGACCTGGTAAAATGGGACGAGGAGATGATTCAACGGAAATCACAAGCGTATGACGATGTTGAGAATTTCCCAAATAAATTCACGGCAGAATATATCTTTTTGATCAATCAGTCCAATAGTGTAATTCCCAGGGTAAATATGGGGTCCAAAGACCGAAAATTGGTATTAGATTCGCAGTGGGAAGGTTTAAGGACAAGGGCTCTGAACTTTTTGGATTCTTCCTTGCCCAACTACAATAAGACCCTCTGGGATGCAGGAATAGGGGCCATACAAAGCGGTAATTAATGGGAGAATATTATAATTACATCAAATCGTTGCATCTGATTTTTGTGATCACCTGGTTTGCTGGCTTGTTTTACATCCCAAGGCTATTTATTTATCATATTGAAGCTCAGGCTAAACCAAATCCGGACAAAGGTATTTTATCGGAACAGTTAAAATTGATGACCAAAAGACTTTGGTACATCATTACATGGCCTTCAGCAATCTTAGCTACCATTTTCGCACTGTGGTTATTGGTGATAATGCCCGGATGGTTAGATCAGCCCTGGATGCATGTTAAACTGCTGTTTGTAACACTTCTGATTGTGTATCATTTGAAGACTCATCAAATATTCATCCAACTCCAGAGAAATGAGGTAAAGTACACCTCCAACTTTATGCGAATTTGGAATGAAGGGGCAACGGTGGTACTTTTTGCGGTTACCTTTCTGGCCATTCTTAAGAATGCATTTAATTGGATATATGGCCTGGTGGGGATTATTGTTTTAGCTGTATTGCTGATGCTGGGGATAAAACTTTATAAAAGGTTACGCGAGAAGAATCCGGAGGCATAGGCCAGACCCATTATTCTGAATGCTACTACTTACTTATCACCTATACTTTTTGGACTGATTATTGCTATCTTTAAGACCAAAATAAAGAGCCTTGTTTAAGAAGTTCTCCCTGCGGTCCAGGATTTTTGTTACCATGATATTTTTAGTGCTGATCGCTTCTGTGCTGATTGCAGGGGTAACCATCTATCAATACAGGGAACAGTCACAAGATTATCATCAGGATCGTTTGGAACGCAAGGAAGAGCAGATCAAACAGAGCATCACCTATACCCTGCAGTCAACTACCTATCCGGTGATCTCTGAAAATCTTGGACTTATTTTCAAGGATGAAATCTATCGTATTGCCGATGTGCAGAATGTAAATTTTAATATTTACGATCTGGAAGGTAATCTAATAAAAAGTTCCCGGCCAAAATTCAATATTGACTCCATTTCTCAATGCCTGCACGCAGATATTTTGAACAGTCTGAAAGAAAGCGCCCTGAAAAGATATGTGGAAGATAATCTGGTGGCCGGAAATAAATATCAGTCCTCTTATACCTATATCACTGACCTGAGGTTTAAACCCATTGGTATTCTCAATTTGCCGTATTACGAGGACAATTCCTTTAATAGCATGGAGTTGAGGGAGTTCCTGTTGCGCCTTGGAGGGGTGTATCTGATCATGTTTGTCATTGCTATTTTCCTGGCCTATTTTATTTCCAAATATATCACTCGATCCCTGGAAAATATATCAGATAAACTCCATCAAACAGGGCTCACCAAACGAAATGAAAAAATCTTTGTAAAGAATCCCAGCGAGGAAATTGGGAAGTTGATTGATTCCTATAATGAAATGATCGATGAACTGGAGCAAAGCGCAGCGAAACTTGCCAGAAGTGAAAGGGAACAAGCCTGGCGGGAAATGGCAAAACAAGTGGCCCACGAAATAAAGAATCCATTAACGCCAATGCGGCTTACCGTACAGAGTTTTGAGCGTAAGTTTGAACCTTCAGACCCGGAAGCGAAAGTAAAAATAGAAGAGTTCTCTAAAACGCTGATCCAGCAAATAGATATGATGAGTAGTATTGCCTCGGCATTCTCTAGCTTTGCTGAAATGCCCGCCCAACAGAACGAAACACTGAACGTGGTTAAGACGGTAAAACTGGCACTTGATATATTTAATGAGAATTACATCCATTTTATCTCAGAAGAAGAAGAAATAATTGCGAAATTAGACAGGACACAATTGATACGCGTGGTAACAAATTTGGTGAAGAATGCGATACAGGCGGTCCCAGACGTGGAATCACCGCGCATTTTAGTTTCTGTGGTATCGGATGGGGCTTATGTTAAAATCTCGGTGGCAGATAATGGTATCGGTATTTCAGATGAGGTAAAGGAAAAGGTATTTGAGCCCAAGTTCACCACAAAATCTAGTGGGATGGGCCTTGGCCTGGGAATGGTAAAGAACATTGTGGAAACGTATAAGGGAACCATAACACTTACCTCACAACCTAAAAAAGGATCGGTTTTTACCGTGCGATTTCCCAAGGAAAATGTATAAACAATCATTATGGAATACAATAATATATACGTTGAATTAGAAGATAGCCTGGCGATGGTTACCATCAACAGGCCAAAGAAATTGAATGCACTGAACACGTCTACCATCAAAGAATTGCATTTGGCCTTTAAGGCTCTGGAAAAGAACAAGAAAGTACGAGTTATAATTCTCACCGGAAGTGAGGAAAAGGCTTTTGTGGCAGGGGCCGATATTTCAGAATTTGCCCACTTCAACACCAAACAAGGTGGGCAATTGGCTGCACAGGGACAAGAATTACTTTTTAGTTTTATTGAGAACCTCTCCAAGCCAGTGATCGCTGCAATTAATGGGTATGCCTTGGGAGGTGGATTAGAGCTTGCAATGGCCTGTCATTTCAGAGTGGCCAGTCATAATGCCAGAATGGGCCTGCCCGAGGTTTCTTTGGGAGTTATTCCGGGATATGGGGGTACGCAGCGCCTTCCACAATTAATAGGAAAGGGAAGAGCCATGGAAATGATTATGACGGGAGGGATGATCGATGTGGAAAGAGCCATAGAATTTGGCCTGGTAAACCATGTAACTTCCATTGAAGAACTACTCGATTTTTGCAGGTCGATCGCCAAAAAAATAGCTAAAAATTCTCCCATGGCCATTAGTCAGGCAATAAAAGCCATAAATGCGGGTTTTAACAATGGTGTTCAGGGGTATGATGTTGAGGTAAAAGCATTTGGAGAATGTTTTGGCACAGATGATTTTAAAGAAGGTACCACAGCCTTTCTCGAGAAGCGAAAAGCCTCCTTCCCCGGTTCGTAGGAACATCCTTTATTTTAAAATACTAAGTATGCAAAAAATATCCCTTTTTCTGGGGCTCTTTTTAATGAGCTTTCTTGTCTGGGCACAGGAATTTCCAATGGATTATACCTTTGGAGAGAAATATAATGACCGGTATAAATATTCCAATCTACTCACTATCGCCGAAGATGGCACAGGAGGAACTATCCTTGTTAGGGCTTATTATACAGGACTTATCTTACGACCCAAGGGATATGTGATAGAACATTACAACAAGGAAATGCAATTGCTCTCTGAGTATAATTACAAGTTTAAAGGCCCTGAATTTGTGGATGGGTACCTTAAGAACGGGCAACTTTATTTGTTGTTTCTGGAATACAATATTGAAGAAGGCACCTATGAATACTGGGCGCATAGAAGTCCACTTGATCCATTTTCCTTTACCAGGGAGAAGTTGGTGTCCTTTCCTTCAGATCCGGTAAGTAATCCCTTGGATAAAAATTACTATAATAGAAATTTTAATTCCGGATTTACGACCACTGTATTATTCTCTGAGGATAAAAATGGATTTGTGATCAGTACCCATTACAAAAAAGGCAAAAATAACAGACACGATATATTTCTCTTTACAGCATCCCTCAAAAGAGTCCTGTATCAGGATTTTTCGGACGAAGTAGAAGAAAAGAATTACGCCTTTGAACGCATGGCGGTTTCCAATGATATGTCTAATGTGTACATAATTGGGAAGGCCTACTTTAAAAAGAAACGTTTTACGGCTCTGGAGCGAAAATTTCAATACGAACTCATTCAGCTAAATGCTCAGGGTATTAAAACTCAGAATTTCGATACCCCGGGGAAATACTCAGAATCCTTAACGCCTATTCTCAATCAGGGGAACTTGATATGTATTGGATTTTATGCAGATCGCAAGGATAACAGATACAACGGTTTAGCGTATTTCAAATTAGACCCTGTTTCTCTTGCCGTAAAAAACAGAAAATACAATCCATTTTCCGAGCAGTTTATGATGGATAAATTTGGGCAAGAATATGACAAAGAGGTGAAGAACCTGGTCTTTAAGAATGTGGCCGTGACGCCAGATAATTCAATTTTATTCAATGCAGAAGAGTATTTCGTAACGAATAGCGTGCAGGCCAATTCGAGCGGTGGCAGACTACGTGTAGAGCGCTTTCATCACAATGATATTGTGAGTGCCAAATTGGATGAAGAAGGTAATATGGTATGGGCGCGTAATATCAATAAATCTGAAGTGACACAAGGAGATGGGGATTATGCCTCTTACAGTGCGTTTACCAAAGATGGCAATACCTACTTCTTTATAAGCACCGCTGCAGATAATCCGCAGGTCCTGAATAAGGAACGCATCATCTTTAAGCAAGGATTGAGCCGTAATAGAAATGTATTTGTGATTCAGTTAAATAAAGAGGGTCAGATGAGCTATGAAAAGATCATAGATTCAAAAGAGGCCCGTTTACCTTTGAAAGTTTCAAATCCACTCAAGGATGAAACCAATGGCAAGATGCTTTTTTATGCCAAAAGAGGCAACAAAAAACAATTGGTGAACGTCGCTATTCAGTAATTTTTAAGATCAATATCATATTTAGGAATAAATCCATATATTTGGATATATTCCTATTTGTATGACTACAGATCCTCTCAAAGGAAGGGGTGCACAACAAAATTCACCTAATAAGTTCCAGGAATTCTATTCAGAAATGAGAGATGATTTTCTGGAATACTGCCATAAGGAAGGAGAGCTTCCTGAAAAAAGCAAAACAGAGTACCTGCCAATTTTTCCAAAGACCATTGTGAATAAGGTTACCAGTCCCGATGTAGGGATGGCCTATTCCATGAATCCTTACCAGGGATGTGAGCACGGATGTATCTACTGTTATGCCCGCAATACCCATGAGTTTTGGGGGTATAGTGCGGGACTCGATTTTGAAAGAAAGATATTGATCAAGGAAAATGCGCCTCAACTCCTGGAAGAAAAGCTTTCCGGTAAACAATGGAAGGCAGAAACAATTGTCCTTTCAGGAAATACGGATTGTTATCAACCTGCTGAAAAGAAATACAAAATAACCCGGGCGTGTTTAGAGGTATTCTTAAAATACAAACACCCGGTAGGAATTATCACTAAAAATTCTTTGATCTTAAGAGACCTGGATCTTCTAAAGGAATTGAATAAAGACGGACTTATTGGAGTAAATGTTTCGGTAACCTCTTTATCGGAAAAGACAAGACGCCTTTTGGAACCACGTACGGCAACGATCACTAAACGCTTAGAAACCATCAAAATACTTTCCGAGCATAAGATTCCGGTTAATGCAATGTTGGCGCCAATAATACCTGGGATCAACAGTCATGAACTCCTGCAACTGGCCCGTGCCGTTGCCGATCATGGCGCCCTATCCTTTGTCTTCACAGTAGTACGACTCAATGGAGCCATTGGGTTCCTTTTTACTGACTGGATACAACGAACGATGCCCGATAAAGCAACCAAGGTGTTGAACCAGATAGCGAGTTGTCATGGGGGTAGCCTAAATGATAACAGATTTGGGATACGAAATAAGGGAGAAGGGGTTTTTGCAAAGCAAATACACGACCTTTCTAAACTTGCGAGACGCACCTATTTCGAAGGGCGGTCCTTTCCCAAACTGAACAAAGACCTCTATGAGATCCATAAAAATGGGCAATGGAAATTATTTTAATTCCCACCCTTTACGATAGGTACCTTTCACCCACTCATTGGCCTTTTCAAAATTGGTCACTCGCATAGATTCACCTTCCCAAAGTAATTTTTTTCTTCCTGGTTTTATGATAGATGATCTTCCTCCAGGTTCCTCCGGGGCCACAATTTCTTTGTATTGAAATGCCTTAATGGCTAAATTCCCCATAAGAACGGCTTCCGTAAGTGGACCTGAACGCTCAAAATCAGAAGAGGTAGGGGTGCCTTGTAAGCATCCTTCTACCCAATTTCGTTGATGACCCCCGGTGCTGCCCTCAATACGCGTAAGGGTTGGAGTTGGAGGAGTAAATAGACCCATCATTTCAGAAGGGAGGAGTCTGGCATTTCTCGAATAAACATCACACACCAGAATCCCTTTAGTTCCATAAAAAACAGAACCTCCACCAGAATCGCCTATAGTCTCCCCATCTTTTAATTCATCCGGAAGATCGGGCATTATACCTCCATCATACCAATTTAAGGCAATATCCCCATGTTGTTGTGTATTGAATTTTAAACGGACAATAGAGGAGGCTGGGCAGGAAGCACTGTAATCTGCTTCTACAAAATCGCCTACCCAGTTTGTGGTACAACTGGCCTCTGCCTCGGTAGGATACCCAAGATCTAATACGCCAAATGGTGTTTCCATGATATGGCATCCCATATCGCCAAGAGCTCCGGTGCCAAAGTCCCACCATCCACGCCATTTAAAAGGCAAATAGGAATTATTGTAATCTCTTTGCGCCGCAGGACCTAACCACAGATCCCAATCCAGACCTTCCGGGATCTCGTCCTTCCCCACGGGAAGCGGAATTCCCTGGGGCCAAACAGGTCTGTTCGTCCAGCAATCTACGCGTTCTACTTTTCCTATTACGCCGGAATTGATCCATTCTTTGGCCTGTCTGCTCCCATCACTAGAGGCTCCCTGGTTGCCCATTTGAGTTACGATCCCGTTTTCCCTGGCTACCTTAGTCATCAATCGAGCTTCGGCAATATTATGGGTGAGGGGTTTTTCCACATAGGCGTGTTTTTTCGCCCGCATAAACGGTAAGGCTATGGTAGCATGTGTATGGTCTGGTGTGGCTACCATAATGGCATCTATATCCTTGAGTTGTTTATCGTATACCTTACGAAAATCTTTATAACGTTTAACGTCCGGGTAGAGCGCATAAGTTTCTGCCGCCCTTCTGTCATCTACATCACAAAAGGAAACAAATTTCACTTTCGCTGTTTCCTGCAGTCCTCTGATAACACCTGCACCTCGCCCTCCAACTCCAAATGCACCTATATAAAGTGTATCACTAGGGGGAACATGACCTTTTCCCAGAACATAACTTGGTACAATTGAAAAAACAGCCGTAGAGGCTGTTACATTCTTGATAAATTTTCGCCTTTGCATATGGGAAATGTTTTTGTATGAAGCAGGAAGATACAAAAAAAAGTAATCCTCAGAATAACATCAGTGTCCTTAGAAAACTACGGTTACCGCCTAAGCAATCTAACAACGCATCTTAGCGGGTCCCATTCCATTCTGCATAGAATTGCTCCAGAAACTCTAAGAGAAAAGCATGTCTTTTTAAAGCGATCTTTGTGCCCGTTTTGGTATTCATCTTGTCTTTTAGGAGAAGGAGTTTTTCGTAAAAATGGTTGAGAGTAGGGCTATCCGACTTCTTGTATTCCTCTTTGGTCTGATCTAATTTAGGGGCTATGTCCGGATCGTACAACTTTCTGTTCTTAAAACCTCCGTAGTGAAAAGCCCTAGCAATTCCTATCGCACCAATAGCGTCTAATCTGTCTGCATCCTGAACTATCTGCAGTTCAATGGGGTGTCTTTTTTTCCTTTTAATACCCACGCTATTTTTAAAGGAAATATGTTCAATTATATAAACCACCTTTTTTATGACCTTTTTGTCAACCTTTAGCGACCTCAGGAATTCTCCGGCCATCTCAGGACCTACAGATTCATCTCCATGGTGAAATTTGGCATCGGCAATATCGTGTAACAAGGCTCCAAGGCTAACCACCAGAACGTCTGCCTTTTCATCCTTTGCGATCAATAGGGCATTGTTAAAAACACGTTGGGTATGGAACCAGTCGTGCCCTGCCTCTGCATCATGAAGGGTCTTTTTGACAAAGCTGATGGTATCTTCTACTAAAGAGGTTGTGTTCATGCAGTAACGCGTATATCATTAGTAATAACCTCTTCTACTTTCGCCAATAAAGTATCAAAATCTCCGGTATTTTTTATGGGGGGATGAACTTTAAAATACAAATGGGAGCCAATGCCATATGGGAATTTACCGTAGCGCAATATCTTCCAGGAATTGTTGATGCTAATAGGCACTAATAGTGCCGAAGGGGCTTGTTTCATGAGCACTTTTAACCCTGTGGGCTGAAATTTCTTTGGATGTCCGGTTCTGCTTCGGGTACCCTCAGGGAAGATAACGGCACTTCTTTTATTAGTTTCTATATATTTACCCAAATTGGCGATCGCAACCAAGGCTTGTCTACTATCTTTCCTGTCTATCAGAGCAGAGCCTCCGTGCCTTAGGTTATACGAAACACTGGGAATACCTTTGCCTAGTTCTATCTTACTTACAAATTTTGGATGATACTTTCTCATATACCAGATAATTGGGGGTATATCGTTCATACTTTGGTGATTCGAAACAATGATCAGAGGTACTCCTGTAGGAATGGTATGATCATTTTGAAAAGTGTATCTGGTCCCCAGTAAGTAGGTGCACCACATCAGTGTGAGGTTGAGGTAGCTTACACTTTTTTGATGGGCATCATATCCAAACCAGTTAAAACATATCCATTGTATGGGATGAAAAAATAGTAGCGCTATTCCGAAAAAAAGGAAATAAATACAGGTTAACGGATATGCCAGAATCTTGCGCATGGTACAAAAATAAAAAACCGCACTTTGATAAGTGCGGTGTACAAGATAAAATTATTGTGGTCTAACAGAACTGGTTATAAGCTTCTGCCAGATTTTCAGCAATCATTTCTGCAGGTCTTCCTTCTATATGATGTCTTTCGATCATGTGAACCAATTCTCCGTCTTTAAAAAGAGCCATACTGGGCGATGACGGGGGAAAGGGAACCATTAGATTGCGCGCTGCGTCCACAGCTTCTGTGTCTACGCCTGCAAATACCGTGATTAAATGATTTGGCTTTTTATCATTTCGCAAGCTTATTTTGGCCGCAGGCCTTGCATTTGCCGCTGCACAACCACAGACAGAGTTTACGACCACCAGGGTGGTGCCATCTTTTTTTATGGCTTTTTCAACAGCCTCTGCAGTATATAATTCTTCAAAACCAGCCGAAGCAAGGTCTTGTCTCATGGGTTTTACTAATTCTGCCGGATACATAGTATATTTTTATTTTTATTCCCCACAAAGATAACCAAAATGTACAACTATTAAGCTAAAGCTTTCTTAAGGGACTACAGGCTAATTACTGGTTTAACCTTATCTTTGCCAAAATTTTTTACAGCACATGATTCGTTGGATCGCCGCCATATTAGGGTATTTTTTATTTCGATTACCGGGAGCCATCATTGGTTTTCTGGTAGGCAGTTTTATGGATAATTTAGGCTCTGGCTCCAATGCTCGGTCTATTTTTGAGGACCTATCCAGACAAAAAGTTTCACCGGCCGACTTTGAGTTGAATTTACTTTCTTTATGCTCTATAGTCATCAAGGCAGATGGACAGGTGAGTCAACGCGAATTAGACTATGTACGGCAGTACTTTTTAAACACCTATGGAAAAGAGAAGGCCAATGCCATCTTCAGAACCTTTAATGAGGTAAATAAAAAACGGGAGATCTCAGCAGAAAGGATTTGCACTTTCCTGAATCAGCGCACGCGTTACGAAGTACGCCTGCAACTTCTGCATTTCTTGTTTGCCATTGCCCAGTCTGACGGCTCAATAAGCCCTCCTGAGATTGAAAAGATCCTGGAAATTGCCAGGTATTTGCGTATTGGCACAAACGACTATGAGAGTATTAAGGCCATGTTTGTTAAGGCTGCGGACAATGCCTATAAGATCCTGGAGATAGAGAAAAGTGTCTCAGATGAGGAAGTAAAGAAAGCGTACAGAACCATGGCTAAGAAATATCACCCGGACAGGGTCAATACCGAAAATGAGGCCATCAAAAAAGGGGCCGAGGAGAAGTTCAAGGAAGTGCAAAAAGCCTATGAACAGATCCAACAAGAACGGGGAATGTAATCTTTTGATAGCAACTTGGAAGAATTCATATTTTATGTAGAATTGGGACTGGGTCATGTACTAGACATTCATGCGTATGACCATATCCTATTCTTAACCGCCCTGGCTATTCCCTTTAGCTTTCCGCTCTGGAGACGGATTGTAGCGCTGGTTACCATTTTTACAATAGCACACTGCCTTTCTTTGACCTTTTCTGTTTATGAACTTGCCACGGTGAATGTAAATTGGATAGAATTTCTAATTCCGATCACCATCTTAGTAACCGCACTGTTTAATATAAGAGAAGTTATAAATAAGGATTCCGAACTAACTTTTAAACTACAAGCCACCTCTACTGCCATTTTTGGACTCATCCATGGATTCGGGTTCTCCAATTATTTTAAAATGCTTATGGCAGGGGAGGTTAACAAATTAAATCCGTTACTTGGTTTTGCCACCGGAATAGAGATATCCCAGATCGTAATAATTATGGCAATCTTGCTCCTGGCATTTATACTTGTTGAAGTGTTATCACTCCCTAAAAGGTATTTTGTATTGGGCCTCTCAATGATCGTGATCCTTATTACTTTACCGATGATATATAATACATGGCCCCTGTAAGACCTTCTGGAGGTGCAAGACACGCTTTCGCGAACAAGGAATTCGCAAGCTTCTTCTTATCGGATTTAATTAAATATTAACCATTTATGGTTGTCGAACTATCCCAAAGCAGGTATCTTAGTGCTCTTCAAGGATTTGAGGAATTAAACGAACAGTAAGTTAGTGACAAAAAAGAAACAATTGAAGTATGACAGGGCCTATTTAAGGATGGCCCATGAATGGGGGAAATTGTCCTATTGTGTTCGGAGGCAAGTGGGAGCTATTGTGGTAAAGGACCGGATGATTATTTCTGACGGGTATAATGGCACCCCAACAGGATTTGAGAATATTTGCGAAGACGATGAAGGATATACTAAATGGTACGTATTACATGCAGAAGCAAATGCACTTTCTAAAGTGGCAGCTTCTACCCAGTCTTGCGAAGGAGCCACATTGTATATAACCTTATCCCCTTGCAGGGAATGCAGCAAACTAATTCATCAATCTGGCATAAAACGTGTAGTATACCAAATAGCTTATAAGGATGGCTCCGGATTACAATTCCTGGAAAAAGCAGGCGTTGTATTAGAACACCTCCCTACTATTCAGGAAGAAGAATAAGATTTCATGAAGAAATATCATTACATATGGCCCATGATCATTGCCCTGGCGATGGCATTGGGTGTCCTGATTGGAGGAAAACTACATTTTAACGATTCCCCAGAGAAACTCTTTACGACCAATTCTAAGAAAGATAAACTCAACCGACTCATAGATTACATAGATTATGAGTATGTGGATGAGATCAATACCGATAGCATTGTGGATGTTGCCGTAAACAATATTCTTGAAAAACTAGATCCTCATTCTGTGTATATCCCAAAGGAGGAACTAACTCAGGTTTCTGAGAATATGAAAGGCGACTTTGTGGGCATTGGCATCAATTTTTATATGTACAAGGACACTATTACGGTGATCCGTACCATTGAGAACGGGCCAAGTTTTCTGAAAGGGATAGAGCCGGGCGACAGAATATTAGTGGCAGATAAGGATACCTTGTACGGCAAGAATTTACCCAGTAGCCGCATCGTCAGCACCTTAAAAGGAGAAATAGGTTCTACCGTAGATCTAAAGGTATATCGAAAAAAAGAAGACAACTTCTTTACGGTTACCCTTAAAAGAGACAGAGTACCAATAAAAAGCGTAGAGGCCTATTACATGCTTTCGCGAGATATGGGGTATATTAAGATCAACAGGTTTGCAGAGTCTACCTATAAGGAGTTCAAAAAAGCACTTCTTTCCTTACAGAAAAATGGAGCCAAGAAAATTACCCTGGACCTCCGTGATAACCCCGGGGGGTATTTGGGGATTGCCGAGCAAATGGCCGATGAATTTCTGGAGGATGGGAAACTCATCCTTTTTACCAAGAATAAAAAAGGAAAAATAGAGAAGATGTTTGCCTCCGATGCCGGTTCTTTTGAGGACAAGCCGGTCTATGTACTCATTAATGAACGCTCTGCCTCCGCCAGTGAGATCATCGCCGGGGCATTACAGGATAATGATGTAGGGACTATTGTTGGCAGAAGATCTTTTGGAAAAGGGTTGGTACAACGGGAGATGGCCCTGGGAGATGGTTCTGCAGTGCGTTTAACGGTGTCTAGATATTATACACCAACGGGCCGATCTATCCAAAGAACCTATAAAAACGGGAACGAAGACTATTATGAACGATTTGAGGCCCGATATGAGAATGGGGAATTAAGATCTGCAGATAGCATAAAAGTGGCAGACTCATTAAAATTCACTACACCTAAGGGCAAGGTGGTCTACGGTGGAGGGGGTATCATCCCTGATGTGTTTGTGCCAATTGGAAATATGGAGGAAGAGACCATAAAAAGCATGGAAAGCCTTGGCTTTATCTCTAGATTTATCTTCGAACATCTGGAAGACGATCGTGAACGTTATGCCGAGGAGAAAGAATACGACTTTATAAGGAACTTTACTGTAGATGACATCTTATTTGAGCAATTTGTGGATTATGCCGTTGGTAATAATATACGAATGGATTTTTACGCCAATGACCAACGTATTAAATTATATCTGAAAGCTGCCCTTGCAGAACAATTGTTTTCTTCAAATGTCAGTGCCAAGATCAAAGGAGTCATTGATCCTATGTTGCAAAAGGTGTTAGAACTGGATAAGCCATTGCTTAAAGAAATGGGAAAAGATTAAAACCACAAGTATCTTTTCGTTGCAGGTGAAGCCTATTTCTCGTCTATCTTTTTTTGAATGTTTTTAGCGGTAAGAAGAATGAGCAACAATATGATGGCGCATAGGGCTGCGATGACTCCTATAACGGCAATAATACTGTCCTCTCCTAAGGGATTTGAAAAATCTATGATGGTTACATTATAAGCTATCAGCGCAAGGGCTAAAATGATCAGAACCAGGGTAAGTTTTTTATTCATAATATCGCTTTATTCAGAATTTAGGCTAAGGGAACAATTGATTAATATTTGTTGCAAATAATTTAACGGCTATAGCTAATAATATGACCCCAAAAACTTTCCTTATCACACTTAAACCACCCTTACCCATGATACGTTCAATCTTAGAAGAAGATTTTAGGACCAGGTAAACAAAGATAATATTCACAATAATGGCCGCAATAATGTTTTCCACATAAAATTCGGCGCGCAAGGATAGGAGCGCCGTCATTGTACCGGCTCCTGCAATGAGTGGAAAAGCTATAGGGACTATGGAAGCAGATTCTGGTTCATCATCGCGATAAAGGGTAATTCCCAGTATCATTTCTATCGCCAGAAAGAAAATGATAAAAGCTCCAGCCACGGCAAACGAGTATACATCTATTCGTATTAGATTCAGGATCTCTTCACCTACAAATAAGAACGCTACCATGATGCATGCTGCAACGATTGAAGCCTTTTCGGAATGAATATGCCCCACTTTTTTTCGCAGGTTGATTATAATTGGGATGCTTCCAACGATATCTATAACGGCAAAAAGAACTATACTGGCAGTTACTATTTCCCTGAGATCTAAATGCATTTTAACTCACTTTTATGGTTGTGCAAAAGTAGTATATATTTTGAGTCCCGGACGACAGCGCTCCGCAAATATTATCATCGGAAATAGTGGCGAAAAAAGTATCTTTGAAGCTTATTATCAGAAGATGTTCCAGTTAGGTAAGACCTTGGTTTCTGAAGAGATCATTGAAAAAGACTTTGTGTGTAATCTCTCTGCATGTAAGGGAGCATGTTGTGTGGACGGAGATGCCGGGGCGCCACTTACGGAAAAAGAGACAGAAATTCTGGTGGATATCTACGCCAGGGTTAAACCATTTCTTCGTGAGGAAGGCATTGAGGCCATTGAAGCACAAGGTGCCTTTGTAAAAGGGGAAGACGGGGAATGGGAAACTCCTCTTGTTGGCAACAGTGAGTGTGCCTATGTAATTTTCAATGAACAGAATATTGCTAAATGCGGCCTGGAACAAGCTTATGAAAAAGGCGTTACTAAATGGAAGAAGCCTGTATCCTGCCATCTGTATCCGATCCGAGTTACAGAATATACAGAGCTAACCGCGGTGAATTATCATAAATGGCAGCTTTGTGACCCTGCCTGCCAGTTAGGCGAAAGCCTACAAGTTCCTATATATCGGTTTGTGAAGGATGCCCTGATCCGAAAATTTGGAAAAAAATGGTATGCAGAATTGGAAGATATTGCAGAAGAATACCATTCTTCAAAACCGTAATTAGGTAGTTCATAGAGAATTCTGTACCGTTAACAGAAAATATTTCGAATCCCTGAGACATTCTCTAACTTTCCAATCCCTAATATACATCTCTTTCAATTTTGTTTAGAATCAAAGATGTACAAAAGGGCTAATAGCACAACCAATTACCCTACCATGAGAAAATGTGTTTTATTGTTTCTATTGCTGGTGTTCGTCCTAATTATTGCGTCCATTACAGAGAACAATGACCGTGCAGCATCTGCTGAAAAGGTTGCCATGGAAGTTAACGGGCAGAATTCCCTGGCCCAGGAATCTACCACCGGCAGCAATGAGCCTGCCAAGTAACCCAATTTTACTTCAAATTATTTAGTAGCTCTGTACATATAAGTATAGCAAATATTTCGTTTATCCCTTCCGTCGGAGATCAGTTATCATTTTAAAAAGGCGGACTATTCCAAATTTACAGACAAGATCTGTGCTTCCCCTCTCATCTGACTTCAAATACTCATTCCTCCTCAAGGCACCATAACTACAGAGTAAAAAGAGGGTGTTTTGCTTTGAGATCCCTGCTCACAAAGGGATACATGAATGGAATGTGTTTCAACACTGGCCGGTATTATTAAATATACTTTCTGGTCTATTCTTTAAGTGTTGAAGGCGCCAAAAAAATTTATACAGAAAAGCAGAATCACCCAAGGGTAACAAACATAGCAGGCGAGCTTAGATTTCAACAGGCTGTGTTAAAAACTTTGAGCCTCTTCTCCTGAAACAGACTTTACAATTTAATAACATTTTTCAATCTTTGTTAGTCCCAGCTCGTCCTACTTTTCGCACTTAAAAACTAACACTAAAAAGAATAAAAAATGTCAAAAGCCGTAGAACCAATCTTAGAAGAAAATGAAGATAGATTTGTAATCTTTCCAATTAAACATCATGATCTTTGGGAGTGGTACAAGAAATGCGAGGCTTGTTTTTGGACTGCCGAGGAAATAGACCTTCATCAAGACCTGGCAGATTGGAACAATAAGCTAAATGATGATGAGAAATACTTCATTAAGCATATTCTGGCCTTTTTTGCAGCTTCGGACGGAATCGTGAATGAAAACCTGGCAGAAAATTTTGTCAACGAAGTACAGTATTCGGAAGCAAAATTCTTCTATGGGTTTCAGATCATGATGGAAAACATTCATTCCGAAACCTATTCACTCCTGATCGATACGTATGTTAAGGATGAGAAGGAAAAGAATTTGTTATTTAAAGCCATTGAGAATTTCCCGGCCATTAAGAAAAAAGCCGACTGGGCATTAAAATGGATAGATTCTCCAAGCTTTGCTGAAAGACTGATCGCCTTTGCAGCGGTAGAAGGAATCTTTTTCTCCGGGGCATTTTGCTCTATATTTTGGTTAAAGAAAAGAGGCCTAATGCCGGGACTTACCTTCTCTAACGAATTGATTTCAAGAGATGAAGGAATGCATTGTGACTATGCTGTGCATTTGCACAACAAGCATTTAGTAAATAAGGTACCTAAGGAACGCATTACCGAGATCCTGGTCGACGCGTTGAATATAGAGCGTGAGTTCATCACAGAATCCTTACCTGCAAGTCTTATTGGGATGAATGCGAAGCTGATGACCCAATATCTGGAATTCGTGACAGACAGACTTCTGGTAGAACTCGAGTGCGAAAGAGTATTTAATTCCACTAACCCATTTGATTTCATGGATATGATCTCACTTCAGGGAAAAACTAATTTCTTTGAAAAACGCGTATCCGAATATCAGAAAGCCGGTGTCTTGAATAAAGAGCAGGATGCAGATTCCCAAAAGATCAGTTTCGACGCAGATTTTTAAAAGATCCCTTTCCAAAAAACCCTGAGAAAACAGGGTTTTTTGTGACCTATTTTTAAAATGTTAAGTTTTTTGTAAAGAATTTAACCCAACCAAAGTGTACTAATTAAAAAATTGTAGCAAGATGTTTGTAGTAAAAAGAGACGGCAGAAAAGAGCCAATGATGTTCGATAAGATCACGGCCAGAGTTCGTAAATTGTGTTATGGCCTTAACGACCTGGTAGACCCTGTAAAAGTGGCCATGAGGGTAATTGAGGGCCTCTACGATGGGGTCACCACATCCGAACTCGATAATTTGGCTGCGGAGATATCTGCCACCTTAACTACGGCACATCCCGATTACGCCAAGCTCGCTGCACGTATCTCTGTGTCCAACCTTCACAAGAATACTAAAAAGTCGTTCTCCGAAACTATGAAGGATTTGCACGAATACGTAAATCCGAGAACAGGGAAGAAGGCCCCCTTGTTGTCTGATGAGGTGTATAAAGTAGTTTCTGAAAACGCAGACGTTTTGGATTCGACCATTATTTATAACCGCGATTTTGGCTACGATTATTTCGGTTTTAAAACTTTGGAAAGGTCTTATCTGCTCAAGTTGAACGGTAAAATTGTTGAAAGACCTCAGCATATGCTTATGCGGGTTTCCATAGGGATTCACTTGAATGATCTGGAATCAGCCATAGAGACCTATGAGTTAATGTCCAAGAAGTATTTTACCCATGCCACCCCAACCCTGTTTAATTCCGGGACCCCAAAACCTCAGATGTCTTCTTGTTTTCTTTTGGCAATGAAAGACGATAGTATCGATGGGATCTACGATACTCTTAAAAATACGGCTAAAATATCGCAGTCTGCTGGAGGAATAGGTTTGTCTATTCATAATGTTAGAGCTACCGGCTCATACATTGCTGGCACCAATGGCACCTCCAATGGAATTGTTCCTATGCTTCAAGTTTTCAATGATACCGCGAGGTATGTAGATCAGGGAGGTGGAAAGAGAAAAGGGAGCTTTGCAATTTATATAGAACCATGGCATGCAGACATTTTTGAATTCCTGGAGTTGAAAAAAAACCATGGAAAGGAAGAAATGCGTGCACGCGACCTTTTCTATGCCATGTGGATCCCAGATCTGTTTATGAAACGAGTAGAGGCCGATGGAGATTGGACCCTTATGTGTCCAAATGAATGTCCCGGCTTATTCACTACTCACAGTGAAGAGTTTGAAGAATTATACACTCGCTATGAAGCGGAAAGCAAAGGAAGAAAAACAATAAGGGCCAGAGAACTTTGGGAGAAGATCCTTGAATCACAGATTGAAACTGGTACCCCTTATATGTTATATAAAGATGCGGCCAACCGTAAGAGCAATCAAAAGAATCTGGGAACCATCAGATCTTCGAACTTATGTACGGAGATCATGGAATACACCTCATCAGATGAAGTAGCTGTTTGTAATCTTGCTTCTATTGCACTTCCTATGTTTATTAAGAATGATAGCTTTGATCACAAAGAGTTATATCGTGTAACCAAGAGGGTTACCAAAAACCTGAATAGGGTGATAGACCGTAACTACTATCCTATTAAAGAAGCGGAAAACTCCAACATGCGTCACCGACCCATAGGTTTGGGTGTGCAAGGGTTAGCGGACGCGTTTATCTTACTTAGATTACCTTTTACAAGTGATGAGGCAAGAAAGCTGAATCAGGAAATATTTGAAACACTCTATTTTGCTGCGGTTACAGCCTCTATGGAAGCGGCCAAAGAAGAAGGTCCTTATTCAACTTATAAAGGGTCACCCATTTCAGAGGGCAAGTTTCAACATAACTTATGGGGCATTAAAGATGAAGAACTATCCGGACGTTGGGACTGGGATAAACTTAGAAAAAGCGTCAAAAAACACGGGGTTCGTAATTCACTCCTGGTAGCACCTATGCCAACGGCTTCTACGTCTCAGATCCTTGGAAATAACGAATGCTTTGAACCTTACACCTCAAATATTTATACCAGGAGAGTTCTTTCGGGAGAGTTTATTGTAGTAAATAAACACCTTTTGGAAGACCTGGTAGAGTTAGGCTTGTGGAACGAAAATCTAAAGCAGGAGTTAATGAGGGCCAACGGTTCTGTACAGCATATTAAAGGAATCCCTGAGGATATCAAAGAGCTGTACAAAACAGTTTGGGAATTGAGTATGAAAGACATTATTGATATGTCCAGACAGCGAGGCTACTTCATAGATCAGAGTCAGTCACTGAACTTATTCATGGAAAATGCCAATTACTCTAAACTTACTTCTATGCATTTCTACGCCTGGAAAAGTGGTTTAAAGACCGGGATGTACTATCTGAGAACCAAAGCGGCGGTAGATGCGATTAAATTTACGCTAGATAATACTAAGAAAAAGGAAGTGCCGGTAAGTATTGCTGCCGAAGCCGAGGTAATGGCGGCATCTGCTCCCGATCCAAAGTCGGCAGAAGCTTTACAGGTACAAACTACTCCTGTTCAGCAAGAAGAAACAGATGTAACTCCTTTATCACCAGAAGAAATGAAAGCTTTAATTGCTCAGGCGAAAGCTGGCGAGGCAGACGACGATTGTCTGATGTGTGGTTCTTAAAAATATAGAGAGAAGAGTAAATGAACGAAACCAAATTATGTCTTAGGTAAACGACTAGTGTTTATTAAAAGATACCTCGGAAACGCTGATCCCCAATAATAGCGTTTATCCGGGGTATTTTGTTTGTATCAATTCGCGAATAGAAATGTTTATTTATCAAAGTGAGGCTTAATGGCCATATGGGCAATCGCTAATAAAGCGATATAACAAAAAAGAAGTAAGATATAATAGTCCATAGCCATCAAGATTATCTCTTATTTTATATATACGCAGTAACTACTGTTCTTAGACCTTTTTTTAAAAGAGAAAGTATTATTTATAAAAAAATTTACGAAACGAAATGTGACTTTAGGAAATTTTAATGCGGAAGACTACGACTTTGGATCGACCAGTTTATAGGCATTGATCACAGCTTTTTCCCCTGCGATTCCAGCAACAGAATTGCCGTGTTCCATACCCAGAATGCCTGTAAAACCCTTACTGTGAATAAATTTAAAGATATTTTGGTAGTTGATTTCACCAGTGGTTGGCTCATTCCTTCCGGGATTGTCTCCTATCTGAAAATAGGCGATCTCATCCCAGCAAGCTTCTATGTTCGGGATTAAATTTCCTTCCTGTATTTGTTGATGATAGATGTCATACAAGATCTTGCAGGAAGGAGAAGACACCGCTTTACAGATCTCATAGGCTTGCGGACTTTCGGTTAAGAATAGTCCGGGATGATTTCTGAAGTTCAGCGGTTCCAGGACCATAATAAGCCCGTGAGGTTCCAGGATAGCAGCGGCCTGCTTCAACGATTCTACAACATGTGCGGTTTGATGTCCCATACGAAGTTTAAGATCTCTATGCCCGGGTACTACGGTCATCCATTTTGCATCCACTCGTTTAGCGACCTCTGCAGCTTTTCGGATATACTCCAGGAATTCTACTCGTTTTTCCGGGTTTCCTGAAGCGAGATTTGGCATTTCCCAATAGATCTTATGTGCCACAAAGACACCCATTTGTATCCCTCTTTCCTTCATGACCTTAGACATGGCCGTTTGAAGTTCCACAGGCCTATTCATCATGTCGTTGTCTTCAAAGGCGGTAAACCCCTGATCTGCCATAAAATGGAGTTGTGCAATAGGATCTTCCCCCGCACTTTCGCGGAACATTCCCAGATGCGGGGCATATTTCAATTGGAAATTGTGAGCAGGTTTCTGTTGCGACGGATTTGCAAAGACAGAAAACCCTGTCAGTGACAGGGTGCTGCCGGCTAAAGCCGATGTATAAATAAAATTTCTTCTTTTCAAAGGGCTATGTTAAAGGGACCAATCTTTCCCTCCCGTAAGTTCATTAAGATCTCCACATCCTATATATTCTCCGGGAACAGGAAGGTAGGCCAACACATTTTCGCCTACATATTCGGAGGTTTTATAACCCCAGATGGTCTTATCGCGCAAATTCTTAGCAAAGGAATACTTAATGACATCTTCGGCAACGGCATCATTTTCTCCCTTAGAAGCAGCCGAGGTATTTTTGATCATTAGTTCCATGTTTTCGATTTCCTCCTCTTCTGTGACACTCAGTGCTGCTGCTAAAACAGGTTCCAGGTCTTCAGAAGTTAGGTCCTCTGCTTTTTCTTTTCCGGAGGCTTTTAAGGATTTTTCTATAAAATGGTTGAGAGATAATTTTGTAATATCCTGCATTACCTCTTCCTCAATTTCATTTGTGAACTTATCTATAAACACATGGACATTGACTTCAGAGGCAGAAGGCGTATCTGTTTTAGGCAAGATAATGTCTACCAGTTTAATTAGGATATTTCCCTCCTCCTTGGTAAAAAACTCAGGTGTCCAGTCAACTGTTTTTACTTCATTACATGATTGTACGAGCGATAATAAGGTAGGAGTAGCTATTGTATACCCCAGAGCCAACCCCATATTTTTTAATGCTATTCTTCTATCCATTACAGTAGTCCTTTTTTAAGTTGTTCTGCGGCATGGTTGGCGGCGCGGGCCGTAAATGCCATATAAGTTAATGAGGGGTTCACACAAGCGGCAGAGGTCATAAACGCCCCATCTGTAACGTACACATTCTTTACTGCATGTACCTGATTATATTCATTGAGGACAGAGGTTTTAGGGTCACGACCCATTCTGGCAGTGCCCATTTCATGGATTCCCAAGCCAAGAGCTCCTGGCCTGTCAAAGGCCTCCACATCTTTTAAACCTGCTTTGGTCAACATCTCATACGCCTGTTCTTTCATGTCTTCCCGCATCTTCCACTCGTTCTCCTTAAACTCGGCGTCGAAGGTGACAGTTGGGAGACCCCAACCGTCTAGTTTATCGTAATCCAGGGTCATCCTGTTATCTTCATAGGGTAATACTTCCCCAAATCCTCCCATTCCGAAGGTCCAGCCTCCTGGTTTTAATATGGCCTCCTTCAGATCCTTCCCATGAGAGAGTTCCTGAACCGCGTCTTCCCAGTCGCCTCGGCTTCCACTTCCCTGATAGCCATAGCCTCTTTTAAATGTTTTCATATTAGAGCTGCCTCCTAAATTACGGAAGCGCGGAACGTAGATTCCATTGGGTTTTCGACCCTTGTAGATCTTATCATCAAACCCATCGTATTTTCCTGCAGCACCAACACCCAGGTGGTGATCCATAATATTCCTCCCCAGCTGATCCGAGTCATTACCCATGCCATTTGGGAAACGGTCCGATTTAGATTGCATAAGGATAGAGGTAGAGGATATGGAAGAAGCACACAGGAATATTACCTTGGCCTTAAATTCAAAGGTTTCTTTGGTAACTCTGTCTATGACTTTAACACCGGTCGCCTTTTTTGTGTCGGGATCATACATAACCTCATGGACAATAGAATCTGGTCTCAGGGTCATGTTGCCTGTGGCCTCAGCGGCAGGCAATGTAGAGGAATTACTACTGAAATAGGCTCCAAAAGGACATCCTCGGATACATCTGTTTCTGAACTGACATTTTGATCTGCCGTCTCCTTCAAATTTTTTAGAACTATTAATATGAGCTACACGCCCGGCGGTGATCACGCGCCCGTCAAAATTCTCTGCTACCTTTTCCCTGACATGCTGCTCCACACAGTTGAGTTCCATCATAGGCTCAAAAACACTATCGGGTAATTGTGGCAGCCCTAAAGATTCTCCGGATATCCCAACATAAGTTTCAACTTTGGTGTACCAGGGAGCAATATCCTTGTATCGTACCGGCCAGTCTACCGCTATTCCTTCTTTCTTATTAGCCTCAAAGTCTAGATCGCTCCAGCGATAGCTGTGTCTGCCCCAAAGTAAGGATCTGCCGCCCACGTGGTATCCACGCATCCAGTCAAATCGCTTTGTCTCGTTATAGGGATGTTCTAAATCATTTACAAACCAAAAATTATGAGGTGCTTTTACCGTATAACCTGTACGGGCCTGTTTGAGTTGCTTGGCCACCTCCTCCGGGCGGAGTTCCCCATTGTTTGGAAAGTCCCATGTATCCATATTCGCAGTAGGATAGTCCTCACGGTGTTTTACCATTCTTCCGCGTTCCAAGACCAAAGTTTTAAGCCCTTTTTCACATAGTTCCTTAGCGGCCCACCCTCCACTTATTCCTGTTCCAACAACAATGGCATCATAGGAATCCTGTACTTCGTTATAATAAAATTTACTCATCTAACTATATTGTTTACTGGCTAAAAGTATTAAATATAAAATTAATTTTCTACATTTAAACGGCCTTATTCTTACCGAATCCTTGTTAAACTTTAGCTTTCTTTAGATTATAAAATTAAATAACCAATTATTAATACAGATACACTATTTTCCCATTTCAAAAAAGTAAGAGCACCTTTTTCGATTTTTGATATCTGGGATTTGCATCTCAGAACCACTAATAAACACTCATATGAAAAGAAGAAACTTTGTTAAGAATTCTGCAGTGGCCGGCGTAGGACTCTCCGTTTTGGGCATCTATAGCTGCAAAGAAGCTAAAAAAGAAGCCACAGATGAAACCGGAATGGAAGAAAAGGATGAAAGTATGGAACCATTTTTTAAATTATCCCTTGCTCAATGGTCTGTACATAGAATGATACAGAACGGGGAATTAGATCCTTATGCTTTTGCTTCCAAGGCTAAGGAGTGGGGATTTGCCGGGTTGGAATATGTGAGTCAGCTGTATGACAAAGAATTGAAACCCGCTAATTACAGCGCGGAAGCAATGGCTGCTTTTGTGGACAGATCTAACGCAGAAGCTGAGAAGCACGGCCTGCAAAACGTACTTATCATGATAGACGGACAAGGAGATCTGGCCACCTCAGATGCAAAAACTCGGAAAGAAGCTGTTGAAAACCACCACAAATGGGTAGATGCAGCAAGCGCCATGGGGTGCCATGCCATCCGAGTGAATCTGGCAGGGAGTACAGATCCTGAAACCTGGGTCCCTAATTCGGTGGATGGACTAAGCCAGTTGGCTAACTACGCAAAAGGAAAAAGTATAAATATATTGGTGGAAAATCACGGTGGCCTGTCTTCCAACGCTGCGATGCTGGCAGAAGTGATGACCAAAGTAGGCATGGATAATTGTGGCACTCTGCCCGATTTCGGAAATTTCTGTATCCGCAGAAATGACCCTGAAGACTATGGCAGTGGATGTGCAGACATGTACGATGCTTATAAAGGGACTACAGAATTAATGCCATTTGCTAAAGCAGTTAGTGCTAAATCGCATAATTTCGACGAGGCCGGAAACGAAACAGACATAGATTATACCCGAATGCTCCAAATCGTAAAAGATGCCGGGTATACAGGTTTTATTGGGGTAGAGTATGAAGGTGATGAGTTAGGAGAAGTTGAAGGCATCATGGCCACAAAAAATCTTATGCTTTCATCGGCAGCTAAAATTGGGTAAAGTAGAAACACACTTATGGAGGAATTCTTTAATGAGCTCTTTGATTATAATTTTTTCTGTAACAAGCAATTAATAGAAGCTTGTGGGGAACTTAAGAAAGTGCCAGAGAAAAGTATCAAACTATTTAGTCATATTCTGAATGCCCATCATATTTGGAATGCTCGGATCGTTGGCATCCCTTCAACCCTTGGGGTGTGGCAGGAGCACGCAGTGAAAGACTGGGAGGATATTCATTACGAGAACCAGCGAAACACCTTTGAGATCATTACGGGTGCGGATAATTATGAGAGAAGAATTGATTATGAGAATTCTGAGGGCCGACTTTTCACAAACACCACACAGGATATGTTGTTCCACATCATCAATCATTCTACACATCACAGGGCTCAGATCCTGGCAGATTTCAGAGATCAGGGCATTGCACCTATCTCCCTGGACTATGTTTTTTACAAACGCTAACGACCAAAACAAGATAGAATGAACTCAAAAATTAAAATACAGTTGTCCTTTATGATGTTCCTCGAATTTTTTATTTGGGGAGGATGGTTTGTAACTCTGGGGACATTTCTAGGAGATAATCTAAAGGCAAGTGGGGGAGAAATTGCCATGGCATTTTCTACCCAATCCTGGGGGGCCATCATTGCACCATTTATCATTGGACTAATTGCCGATCGTTACTTTAATGCAGAGCGAATTCTTGGGGTATTGCATCTTTTAGGAGCCGTACTTATGTATCAAATGTACAATTCGGTAGATTTTACAGGTTTTTATCCGTATGTCCTGGGGTATATGATCATTTATATGCCAACGCTGGCCCTGGTGAATTCAATCTCTTTCAACCAAATGAAGGACCCAGCCAAGGAATTTTCTTTTGTACGTGTTTTTGGGACCATAGGCTGGATTGTAGCCGGACTTATCATTAGCTATGTTTTTCTGTGGGATTCTCCAGAAGCTAGAGGTGAGGGCATGTTAAGAAATACCTTTTTAATGGTGGCCATAGCATCTGCGGTATTGGGACTGTTTAGTTTTACCTTACCAAAGACGCCGCCAACAGCTGTTAAGGAGGAAAAAGTGAGTGTTTCTACCAGTTTGGGGCTAGATGCACTAAAATTATTAAAGGATAGAAATTTTTTGATCTTCTTTTTATCCTCCGTACTAATCTGTATTCCATTGGCCTTTTATTACCAAAATGCCAACCCATTCTTAGCTGAAATAGGAATGGACAATCCTACAGGGAAAATGACCATAGG
>NZ_JBATLB010000123.1:0-1622 GCF_049669965.1 Muriicola sp.
GTACCATCTGCTGTAGAAACATCCACTGTAAACCCTCCCTGAACAGCATTATCTAAAGTGGCGGTTACCGTAATATTCCCATCATTCTCGTTTCCACTTATGTTGGCTATGGTTACAACAGCATTGTCGTCATTCAAAATTGTTCCCAAACCAGTATTATCAGTGATAGTCCCTTGATTAGTGCCGGTTAATAAAACAGTTATAGTTTCATCACTTTCTACTTTGGTGTCGGCCCCGGTCACAATAGTAATTGTTCCACTGAGCGCTAAAGAAGGAATGATCAATTGATTGGTATTACCGGTATAATCACTATCGCCAATAGTAGCCGTACCATCATTTGTTGTAAAGTCTATGGTTGTATCGGTACCAAAAGAGGCGTCAAGAGTTACCGTAAATACGAGATTTGTACCTTCAGATTGAGAAACATTATCAATAGTAATATTCTGCCCATACCCAAAAACCCCGAACAACAACAAAAGCCCAGTAAAAAGCAGGGATTTTAGTTCGAGGGTACCAATAAATAATCCTAGTGCGTTTATTAAATCTTTTCTTTTCATAAACAATCCCGAATAGGCCCTGAATCTGCTACTTGATCGATAAACTACAGACTTAAAACAGGGTACCAATATTAAGAAAAATTGAGGCTCTAGACTAATAAAAAGGCCTAATTAACCATTTTTCAGATGTATGGTAATTTTCTCGTATTGAAGCTGGAAATTATTCCGTAGGAAGTTCTGCAGATGAGGCAGTCGCATCCGGGTTTATTTTCTTAACCACGCCTTGTAATACCTTCCCGGGACCTACTTCAATAAAATTGGCCGCACCGTCCTTTACCATCTGCTGTACACTTTGTGTCCAGCGTACCGGCGAGGTTAATTGGGCAATCAGATTTTTTTGGATCTGGGCAGCATTATTTACTGCAGAAGCTGAGACATTCTGATAGATAGGACAAACGGGTTGAGCGAATGTAGTATTCTCAATGGCCAGGGCCAGTCTTTCCCTTGCGGGTTCCATCATTGGCGAATGAAAAGCCCCGCCAACCGGCAGTAATAAGGCCCTTCTTGCCCCTGCATCCTTTAATGCCGCACAAGCGGCCTCTACAGCGGTGGTTTCACCCGAGATCACCAATTGCCCGGGACAATTATAATTCGCCGGGACCACAACCCCGTTAATACTAGCACAAATTCTTTCCACCACTCCATCTTCCAACCCCAAAACCGCAGCCATGGTACTGGGAGAAATTTCACATGCCTTTTGCATCGCGAGTGCCCTTTCCGAAACAAGGCGCAAACCATCTTCGAACTTCAGAGCCCCATTAGCTACCAATGCTGAGAACTCCCCCAGGGAATGCCCCGCCACCATATCTGGCTTAAATGCATCTCCCAATACTTTGCTCAAGATCACAGAATGTAAAAAAATAGCCGGTTGGGTCACTTTAGTTTCCTTCAGATCTTCTGCAGAACCCTGAAACATGACATCGGTAATCGAAAACCCTAAGATGTCATTGGCTTGTTCAAACAATTCCTGAGCCAGGTCGTACTTTTCATAAAGATCAAGACCCATTCCTGAAAATTGTGCTCCCTGTCCGGGAAATATATATGCTTTCATGATATTAAATTTTA
>NZ_JBATLB010000124.1:0-10598 GCF_049669965.1 Muriicola sp.
CACATGAGATAATCCTGAAATTCTTCCTGGGAGAAGGTGGCAACCGGGTAAAATCTGATAAATCAAAAAATAAAAAGGGTAAACAAATAGACACCCCCAGATTCTTTTAAAACCTACCCTATGAAACTAAAACAATATATCTTCTTTTTTTGCCTGCTGGTCTCAGGGATCTCCTTGAGTCAAAAAGGACAGTCTAAAGGTGATGTTTTGTTCTTTGAATATCAGTATCAGGGAGCCATTAGAGAGTATCTGAAGGAAATGAAGTCACAACCTCTGAGTACACAACAGTATTTAAATCTTGCTGAATCATTTATGAAGCTTAGCAACTATGAGCGCGCAGCGGATACCTATCTTGAGATTTATTCTAAAGATTCGGTATTTTCTGTCTACCATCTGAATAAAATGCTTCAGGCCATGTCATTTACCAAAGGAACGGATAGTGTGCGTACTTTTCTTAATGTCAATCAAAGCATCTTTACACCAGAATTGGTGGAGAACGCCAATTTCAATTTTGAACTCCGCTTAAATGGGGATAATTCATCTGATGCTTCGGCTGTTTTTAATGTAAATGATAACAGCCCTCAGGCAGATTTTGCTCCTTCATTTTACAGAGATCAACTTCTTTTTACAAGTGCCCGAAGCCTGAACACCAAAAGAAAATATGAACCTTCAGGGGAATCTTTCCTGGATATATTTGTCGCAAGGCTTAATGTAAAAGGTGATATTGTGGCTACAAGACCTTTTAATGGCATTCCTGATTTTGAATTCCACCAGGGAACGCCTTATTTCTCTGAGGCTCTGGATGCAGTCTTTTATATTCGTTCAAATGAGGAAAATGGAGACCTTGTTTTTGATGACAAGGGGAAAAACTCCCTGGCTCTTGGTTCCTCGGATCGAAATGGCAATTTCCGCTTCCTGCTGAAAGATCTGAGCACTTCATTTTATTATCCTTTTTATGATGCAGAAAGCGGGAAGCTCTATTTTGCCGCTAATTTTGAGGATAGCCTGGGAGGTACGGATATCTATTACGTGTACACCAATAATGGCCTTATCATGTCTTCTCCCATCAATCTTGGTCCACGTATAAATACCCCCGGAAATGAAATAGCTCCCTATATCTTTGAGGGAAGTTTGTACTTCGCCTCTGATGTATTTTATGGCCTAGGAGGAATGGACACCTACAAATCAGAGATTCTTGAAGACAACATTTACAGCATTCCGGTAAACCTGGGGAAAGGCTTAAATTCGGAGGAGGACGATTTCGGATTTATTATTAATAACTATCAGGATAATAGTCTTATTGGGTATTTTTCCTCCAACCGTCCCGGGGGGAAAGGGAGTGATGACATCTATGGCTTTATCATAAAAGACAAGCCGGGAATTAAGACATTTACCCTCAACGGGAGTGTTTTGAATATTACCACCAATGACAAGATCCCGGATGCGGAAGTTAGACTTCTGGATGAGGAAGGGAATGTTATAAAACAAGCAGTAACCAACTCAGAAGGTATATATAGAATAGAAGTGCCATGGCGGGAGAACATTACCGTGCAGGCCACTAAAGGTCGTCATTCAATTTTCTCCAATGCCTACACGGGAGAAGCTCTGGAGCAATTGCAGACCATGGCCTTTAATATAGGTATCGCAAGGGTAGATGACCTGGTGGAAGAAACAGAAGGTCAAACCGTGCTAAAGATGAACAAATTCTATTTTGACAAGGGGCAGAGCAAGATCACCGAAGCTATAGCAATTGAACTGGAAAAAGTGGTGGATGCAGTAAGCAGGTTTCCACAAATGCAATTGCGGATAGAATCACATACAGATAGCAGAGGGGGGGGGGCCTCCAATTTCAGACTCTCTCAAAGCAGGGCCGATGCCATTAAGGAATATCTGGAAACCCATGGGGTATCTACTTCGAACATTCTATACTCAATTGGGTATGGAGAGGACAAATTGCTGAACGATTGTACAGATGGGGTATTCTGTTTGGAAACCTTCCATAAAAAGAATGAGCGCCAGTTAATTGTGGTGCTTAACTACGATCTTCTCTTTTAAAACAGTATCATCCAACAATAATACAGGGCAAAGAGTGAGAGAAATACAATGCCCGCATAAGTGAGGTACTGTAACCCTTTTTTTGGATGAAAACTAACCGGTAGATCACTACTCATCACATTTTTAAGATTCATATAACCTACAATAGGAGCCATCACAAAGGAGATAAAAGTAGCTAATGCCACCAAAGTTCCCATATTGGCGCCAAAGGCACTTAAGACCACATAATTTACAACCGCCAGACCGATGATACCGATAGCAAAGTATTTTTTACCCGAGTAGTCTTTATGGGCGGGGGTAAGGTGTTTTAAAATATCCAGACTTACGCGGGCAATGGCATCATGAGCGGTCATACAGGTGCTGAACATGGTGGCAAAGGCCGATACGGCAATAAAAATATAGGCCCATTTCCCTATGTGGGTGGTGAACAATTGCACCACCTGATCCGCAAAAGTAACTGCATTACTGCTTAGCTCCGTCTGGGTGCCATAAAGGGTCATCCAACCTATGATCAAAAAGAAGATGGCCAAAAGTGCCGTCATGTAGTATCCCGAATTAAATTCTTGTAAAGCCTCATTCAGGGGTAACCTTCTTTTGGTAACTTTTTGTTTCTCCAGGGTCCATAAACTGATCCAACTGCTTGCCTCCACTGCGGTAGGCATCCATCCAACCAAACCGATTAAAAACAAGATTCCCACCTCATTAAAAATAGGTATCGGCTCAAAATTGGGATCAGGAGTTACCTGCCCTTTGTAAATCACTAAGATAGTGGTGACCAGCAAGGCTATGAACAAGATAGAGACCACGAACTTAAGGGAGAGTTCCAGGAATTTATAGCGCCCAATAATAAGAACGCCCGAGATAAAGATAAACAGTCCAAGTGCCACCGTGCTAACCGAGACGTCATGTACCTTAAAGAGGTTAATGAAGAGGCCGGCTGTTACCACATACAAGGCTGCCAAAATGGTAAAAGTGGTCATCAAAGTTATAAAAGTGTAGAGCCAGAGATATCCTTTTCCGCGGTTGCGATAGCCTTCAATAAGTGAGGTGTTGGTTACCGTCGTATAACGTATTCCAAATTCAAAAAAGGGGTATTTTAAAATATTGGCCAGAATGATTGGGATCACCATCACCCAGCCGTATTGAGCTCCTGCTTTGGTAGAGAGTACTAAATGAGAGGTACCAATGGCCATGCTTGCAAACAACAGACCGGGACCTAAATTTTTTACTAAGGTTTTTAAACTAGGCATATACTAAGTACCCCTCTAAAGTAGAATATTTTATGTAATTCTGTTCAGGGGATGGAAATTTTATCCCCGTTTGAGGTGGGTTGGGTATTGAGAAGCAGATCTATAAAAACCTTTACCCGGGCAAAGTATTCCCGAACCTGAACTTTCATCCCTTGAGAACCCTCTATATCCTTTGCATTATACCCAATTGCGTAAAGACCTTTTTTTTGGGCCAGGTAAATAGCGCGTTCGTTCTGGAATTTTTGGGAAATGACTGTAACGCTGTCCAGGCCAAATACTTCCTTGGCGCGTACCATTGAATCTAATGTACGCAGGCCAGAGGGGTCCAGAATGATCTTGTCTTCTGGGATACCACCTTTAATAAGATCCTTTTTAAAAGTATCTGGTTCATTATAGTACTGAGTAGCATTGTCTCCGCTGACCAAAACCAGGTCTATTTTTCCCGCCTTGTAAAGGGCGATGGTCGCAGCAATTCGATTGGTGTAATAAGGATTGTTTCCTCCTTGAATAAGATGGCTTGAGGTACCCAGCACAATACCTACTTTGTTTTTGTGAAGTTTTTGAATGCTGTAAAAAGTCTTCCCTTCCGCACCCTTGTCAATGATTGCATCACAGATAAGCAAAGTAGCTAGCAGCAAAATGATCAAAAGAAGCAGGAGGGAACGTATTTTTTTCATACATATAGCACAGGCGGATAAAGGTAAGGAAATGCCATTTACTAACGAGAAACCAATTAAAAGGATGTTAGAATAAAATATTGGTTAAGTTTCTACTAAATAGTAAGCGCCTCTCTGATATCATTTACCAAGTTTTTATCTGCACCTTCTTTAAGCAGCATTTCAAGATCTTTTCGAATGATGTCTGTAAACCCCTGTGAGCCAACATCGGCGCTAAGGAATTTACGGTAGTGATCCAAAGCCTTCTGAGCTTCTTTTTCCAAAAGAAAACAATGGGCAAGATTGCACAAAAGTAAATGGGATGAATCATCCAGAAGCTGACCTTTATGAATATAAGATTTGGCTTTCTCAGGCTGATTCATACGCAGTAAAAGCCAGGCAAGATCATTATATGACATTACCAATAGGGCATTGATTTCAATATTTTCTGGAAATTGGGCCTGTTTTTCTTCTAGCAAGCTTGTAAGCTCCTGTTGAAAGACAAATTTTTCAGAAGGTAGGATGGTACTGTTTATTTCTTCCTTGTATTCGCTTGTTTTTTTTGTAACATATTGAAGAGTAAGTGTTTCCAGGTCAATTGCGTTAAAATATTCCATTTGCGCAATACAGTCCATTCTCATATTATTGATGACGAGCCGGTGATCTTTAAAGCTGTCCAGTCTGCTTTTTACCTCGTCCAGTATTTCAAGGCTTTTGGATTTTAAGGAGATGTCGAGTTGTGTTTCCAGGTTTATCTGATATAGTTCCACAAGGTTCAATGCGGTAGCACATACATCAGGGCCAAAGGCTTCAGGTTCTTCCGAGGCCATCTTCCTGCGAAGCGAAAGGGCTTCAGAAAAGAAATGTTCTGCTTTTTGATAGTTCTTGTCTTCAAAGTAAAACAATCCTATGTTGTGCAAAGAGGTAGCCAGATAGTGAATATACTGCTCCGGATGTAAATCGGATAGACTGTGGTATGCATCAATTGATTGTTGCATATAGTCGATAGCCTTCTCCAGTTCCTGTGAGCTGGCAAATAAAATAGCAAGGCTATTGAGGGTTGCTGCCTCATAAGGAAGAAAAACATCCCTGTGGGTACTTGTCAGTTGCTTATAGATATCAAGAGAACGCTGATAGGCAGCAATAGCTTTTGGATGCTCATCCATGGAATTATAAGTAACAGCCAAATTGTTATGTAAGGCAGCCATGATGGCCATACCAGGTCCGTTACCCGAAGACTCCTGCAACTCATAAAGGTCAAGGGCCTTGGTATAATGTTTTTTTGCATCAAAAAGATTAAACTCATCTGTATAAATAACCCCAAGTTGATAATGTGCCCTCGCCTTCAGAGCGTTTAGTTCCGGGAGAGCTTCATATCGTTTAATGGCCTCTTTATAATGCTTTTTGGCAGATAGGAGATTTCCTTTTTGAACAAATGCTTCGCCCAGGGCAAAATGTGTGTTGGCAAGGTGTGAAGTATAAGAGGAGCCATTAGCTTCAACAAGCTCTTTATAGAAAGATATAGCTGCTTTATAGTGTGTGATTGCAGATGAAACATCAGAGGGTAGAAGGGCGGCAGCCAGATTATTATGTACAGAAGCAATCTCGGCTTCGTTCCCTTTTTCTTGTTCGGTTTTGTACAATATCAAAGATTCCTGGAAGGCAGCTATTGCCTTATTTGGCATTTTTAATTTTTGATAGAGTCGGCCCAGGACCATATACAGATCTATTTTTTGTGTACTACTAAGAGGATGTTTCAGGGCCTCCGTATATTCTGTGATTGAGTCCTCTAGCTTATCTTCCTGGAGGAAAATAGCAGCTTTTTGAAGTCGGTCTTCTAATGTAGCTCGCATAGGATCTGTCATTTAGGTTATAAGGTGTTTATTTCTTGCCTGGCAAAGTTTCTTTCATTTTCCTTGCAAAGATTTACATAGTTGATCCTGGCCATTTCTTCATATTCAATACCCGGCACAAAGACAGTTGGTTTTTGCATGTCTACTAACTGAAATTTCTTTTCCCGTAGTCTTTTTAAAAGAGCTCTGATCAGCTCATGAGCCATATCCGGATTTGCAGCTACTAAATACTCTCCGAAAAAAATATTTCCAATGGCCAGGCCAAAGATCCCTCCCTTTAATGCATCTCCTTCCCAGGCCTCAACCGATTGGGCATAGCCCATTCCGTGCAGTTCCATAAAAATGCGGAACATGCGCTCAGATAACCACTGTGGGCTCATCCCATCCTTCAGATTATTGTGTTCCTGGCACAGTCGTAAAACACCTTCGAAGTTCTTGTTGAATTGTAACTCGTGCTTATGAACGGGGGCCTGGGGGGGCAACTGTTCTATTTCAAAGCTTTTGGGATACAAAACCGTCCTGGGATCCGGGGACCACCACTGAATGCGCTTTAAGGGATGATGCCAGTAGTAGATGCCGGCATTATAGGCGGCAAGCAGATTTTGCGTTGACATGGAACCACCAACAGCCACCAGCCCATCTATATCTGCGAAATAGGCAGGAGGCAATTTAAATTCATCCTCTTTTATTTCAAAATAAGGCAAGGTGGTAATGTTGTTTAGTTGTTGCTATCCGGCGTGTCCAATTCGTTTAATTCCCCCAACTGTTTTAGTATGTCAAAGGTTTTCTTTGCTTCGTCCTCATCTACTACACTGATTGCTGCGCCTACATGGACCAATACATAATCTTCCACCCTGGCCTCGGGAACAAGGGTAAGACTAACCTCTTTTAGTACACCGTCAAAAGATACTTTTCCAACTCTGAATGTTTCATCGAGCTGGGAGGTAATTGCTATGAGTTTTCCTGGAATGGCTAGGCACATAAGATCAAGAATGTGTGGTTGTACTTACGGAACTAAAATTTATGTTTTTTTTCAACCAAGTATACCACTGATTCATTCCTTCTCCTGTGGTTGCCGAAACTTCACAAAACTCAAGATGTGGGTTAACTTGTAAGGCGTATTTCTTTATCTCCTCAATATCGATATTCAGATACGGCAAGAGGTCTATTTTATTGATAATGCACAGATCTGCCGTATGGAACATATCCGGATATTTTATGGGCTTATCTGTTCCTTCCGTTGTGCTGATGATCACCACCCTTTTATCTTCTCCAAGGTTGAACATGGATGGACATACAAGGTTTCCAACATTTTCTATCATCAGGACCGAATCATCTTTTATATTCAATTTTTTTACTGCGTCGTATACCATATCACTTTCCAGATGACAGCCTTTCCCAGTATTGATCTGTATCACAGGAACTTTTAATGCGGCAATTCTGTTGGCATCATTTAGTGTTTGTTGATCGCCTTCGATCACATAGAAAGGGATCTCTTCTTTAAGGTCGCGTAGTGTCCTTTCCAGCAAAGCCGTTTTTCCCGAACCCGGTGAGCTTACCAAATTAAGTGCAATTATATTTTTGGCTTCAAAAAACCCCCTGTTCTTGGCAGCCATAATCTCATTTTGCTGTAGAATATCCTGTTCCACCCGCAGCACTTTTTTTTCATGCGAATCGTGTGTATGATCATGGTGCTGGTGTGAATGATCATGAGAGTGTTCGTGATCATGCGAATGTCCGTGATCATGAGGATGTTCATGGTGATGATGGTGATCTCCATGGTCATGAGTATGGTCATGATCCTGATGTTCTTTTTTACCTGGCTTTATAATTAAGACGCCATTTTCTTCGCTTCCGCAACCACATGTACCGCACATAACAGTATTGATTTATTATTGTTAAACTACTTCCAGGGCTTTTACTCGTAGTTCTTTCCCCTGTAAAATTCCTTTAAAATTACTGTGACATTGAGGGCAGGCATCATATAAATGCTTCATGCTAAATACAGTATCACAGTCCACACATTGTCCTTTAGCCTCAATCTTATGGATCATCCTTTTGGCGTGTTCCAAAACAGTATCCTTAACAGCAGCAGGCCATACAAAATCGAGCGATTCAAACTCAATCCCGGCTAAAGTTCCGATCTCGAGTTCAATTAATTCTACCGTTTTGGCCTTCGCCTTGGCGGTTTCATCTTCGGCAATTTTAACGATCCCCAATGCAACCGATAATTCATGCATTTTCTTCCTTCTGATAGTCAATACAATACTAATGAAATGATTTTTTTCGGATCATGACAAAAGTCATATTTTATTTAGAGTGAGGTAATTACATTTAAGACTATCGGATCTTTTTTGAATCAAATCGTTTATAAATTCAAATTTATCATGGCCACGCAAACGGATACAAAACAAACCTATTACGAGAGTATCGTTAAACATGGATACTCCAGACGGGACTTTATGAAGTTCGCCACCTATATCACTGCATATATGGGACTAGAATCTTCAATGATCGCCCAGGTTGCTAAATCACTTGAGACAACGTACAGATTACCGGTTATCTGGGAACACTATCAGGAATGTACCTGTTGTAGCGAATCCTTCATACGGTCGGACCACCCTATTGTGGCCGACATTATTCTGGATAAGATCTCCCTTGATTATACACTTACACTTATGGCTGCCTCCGGCCATCAGGCTGAAGCTGCAAAACAGGCAACTATGGATAAGTACAAAGGAGAATACATTCTTTGTGTGGAAGGATCTGTACCATTAGGAGACGACGGAAATTACTGCTGTATTGCAGGCAGATCTGCGAAAGATCTATTCCTGGAAGCTGCCGAAGGTGCTAAGGCTATTATTGCATGGGGAAGCTGCGCTTCCAATGGATGTGTGCAAGCCGCATATCCCAACCCAACAGAGGCAACTCCTATTCATAAGATAGTGAAGAACAAACCCATTATCCGAGTACCAGGTTGCCCGCCTATCGGCGAGGTAATGGCGGGAATTATTGTGCACGTGGTAACTTTTGGAAGATTGCCAGAACTTGACGGACTTGGCAGGCCAAAAGCCTTCTACTCTAAACGTGTGCATGACAGCTGTTATCGAAGACCTTATTACGACGCAGGGCTATTTGCGGAAACCTTTGATGATCAGAATGCAAAAGATGGATATTGCCTTTATAAGGTTGGCTGCAGAGGTCCAATGACCTACAACGCCTGTGGCACCATTAAATGGAATAATGGGGTAAGTTTTCCTATTCAGTCGGGACACGGTTGTATAGGTTGTAGTGAAGAAGAATTCTGGGACAACGGGCCATTCTATGAGCGCCTTACCGGTCTGGCCGGCTTCGGAATTGAGAGTTCTGCAGATACCATAGGTAAAGTGGCTGCAGGGGTATTAGCCGGAGGGTTGGCTGCACACGCCATCGCAGCGAATATTTCCAAACGAAAAGAGCTGAAAAGCGAAATTTCGAGTGGTAAGAAAAATGAAAAAAAACTAGAATCATAAAGCAGAGATCATGGCAAATAGAATTGTAGTTGACCCGATAACAAGGATTGAAGGTCATTTGCGTATTGAAGTAGAGGTAAAAGACGGGATAATTACCGAGGCCTATAGTTCCAGTCCTATGGTTCGTGGCCTTGAAAACATAGTAAAAGGAAGGGATCCCAGGGATGTCTGGGCATTTGTCCAGAGAGCCTGCGGGGTATGTACCACGGTGCATGCCTTGGCTTCAGTTCGCGCTGTGGAAGATTCCCTGGGAATCGCTGTTCCACCCAATGCGGAAATGGTAAGGAATATTATGGAAGGAGCCTTGTATATGCACGATCATTCGGTGCACTTTTATCACCTTCACGCATTAGATTGGGTAGACGTAGTCAATGCCCTGAAGGCCGATCCTATAAAAACGTCCGAACTCGCTCAAAGCATTTCCAGTTGGCCAAAAAGTTCCCCGGGATATTTTTCTGACGTGAAAAAACGAGTCACCAAATTTGTGGAGAGCGGTCAGTTGGGCATCTTTGCCAACGGATACTGGGGTCACCCTCAAATGAAACTTCCGGCAGAAGTTAACCTATTGGCTGTTGCTCATTATTTGGAAGCTTTAGAATGGCAGAAAGAGATCGTTAAGGTACATACCATTTTTGGTGGAAAGAACCCGCACCCAAACTATCTCGTTGGGGGTATGGCCTGTGCCATCAATACCGAAAGCCCTGGTGGTATCAATGCAGAACGCTTAGCCTATGTAGGGAAACTACTGGAAGAAGGTAAACGATTTATTGAACAGGTCTATATTCCGGATTTGTTGGCCATTGCCTCCTTTTATAAGGACTGGGGTGGTATTGGCAAAGGATTTGGCAATTATATGTGTTATGGGGATTTTCCTACCAATGGGTATAACGACATTTCCAGCTTTAAGTTTCAGCAGGGGATCATCTTAGACCGGGACCTTTCCAAAGTTTACGATGTAGACCACAGAAATGAGGATATAGAGGAGTTTGTAAATAACTCCTGGTATGACAATTATGAGGAAGGGGCCGATAAGGGCCGCCATCCATGGGATGGAGAAACTAATATCAAATATTCCGGACCAAAACCACCTTATGAATACTTGGATGTAGATCAGAAATACAGTTTTATCAAAACACCGAGATGGAAAGGTAAGCCAATGGAAGTAGGTCCATTAGCCCGCTTATTGGTCAATTATGCCAGGGGCAATAAGGAGGTACAGGATGCCGTCAACGGCGCTCTTAGCTATCTTGATGTGCCTGTGGATGCCTTGTT
>NZ_JBATLB010000125.1:0-13224 GCF_049669965.1 Muriicola sp.
CCTCTGCTTGGAGTAGTAATAAGGCTCCCTCCCGTATTGAAAGTAGTAAACCGGGCTTCCATCTTACTTATTCTCAGTAGATTGCTCTGTTCACCAACCAAGGCGGCTTTATCGCCTCTCGCCTTCAGGACCGCGTCCATAAGCTCTATATTCCTGAAATGATTCTGAACAAAATCAAGAGTAACACCCTCTTCATAGGGATTTAATTGGTGAGCCTCCTTTAAAGCATAGTATGCGGCACGTGGATACAGATCGTAGAGCCCTCTGCCGTCTGTCTGTCCTTTGGCACAGATACCGAACCACTCCTCATTCATATTATTTTCGCCTTCAGCAAGAAGGTCTATAGCATATCCCCCGTTGGACCAGGAAGCATTGTTATCGTGCACATCGGCATTTTCCCTGTCATCAAAACCGTATTTCCACCAGCCATCACTGAATTGGAAGGTAAAACCACCAATAGAGTTTTCGGCTTTGCCCAACCCGGCAGCATTTTCGTAGATCTCTTTCCAGTTACCCACCATATAGTAGGCCTGGGCCTTCTGGTCTTCCGCGTTCTTAATGGCGTTAAAAGCATCGGCCCCAAACTCTGTGAACATCAGAGGCATGTTCAGTTTTTCTTTCACCACCTCAAACATATCTCCGAATGACACCCCGCGATACGTATTAGTGCCATAGATATCTATATCTTTACATTCTTCCGCTATAATATCAATGAACAAAACATCTCCGTTACAAATGGCCACAGGATGGGAAGTATCCATAGACTTCATTAATTTAGCGGCCTCGTTCATCAGCTTGTACATAGGCCTGCCGCGTTTTTCTCCAATAAAAGCCTTTTCCTGATCATCATCAGGGAAGTCCTCCGTTTCAGCTCCTTGCCAGAAAAGACCATAATTATTTTCATTCCCCAACAAATACAATAACAAACCAGGTGTATTTTTGTAGTCCCTTGCCAGGTTTTCAACCTCAGACATCAAAAATTCCTGAGTGCGGGCATCCGAATATTCTGTAATGGGTGTCCAGACACCATCTAGCGTTAATCCGTATCTCCCAAACGAATGGTTGAGCATAGTATAGATGCCATAGTTCTCATAGATATACTTTATCCACCGTGCAGGCACTCCCGTGTACTGGCGAATAACGTTGACATTCATATTCTTAAGGAGGGACATCTCCGTATCCAGTCCGGCTTTGATAACGTCGTCCGACTTTTTCCAGAATTCTGCATCAACCGTATTTCTCCCAATTGGAATATAATCCCAATTCATCCCATTGATCATAAAATCCTTGCCGTTGACAACCAATTTCATTCCTTCTGCATCTTGTACGACCGACACCTGATCTGCCTGGGCATACACCCCCAACGTACATAAAAATAGTAGCGATCTCAGTAGATAATTCTTCATAGTGTTGTTTAGTTTAAATTGATCTTTACGTAACAGGGAAAAAAATAAGTGGAGCAATAATCTTTTAAAAGTATCCTCTGACCTATTATTTCATATTCTAAATAACCGACAACATTAGAACGTGTCGATAAGGACTCCCGTTTTAGCAACCGTTAAACTTATCCCAATAAATTATTAAATCCATAATATTTACCCCTACAAAAAGTATACATATTAAATTAGAGGGCTAATAAATGCGAAATTAATACCTAATCCTTGATTTTAGTAGGTTGTGGGAGGTAGCAGAATATTCCTATAAATAGGAGAAAATAAAACTTTGTATAGGTATTGTTGAGGTAAATACTGGGAAATGTTAAGGAATTTAAAGGGTAAGTATATAATTGACAAGGTTGTCATCGTGCGATAAGTCCATTTTTTTACGAAGTCTGTATCGCTTTATCTCTATACTTCTTGCGGATATATTCAACAACGGGGCTATTTCCTTAGAAGATAAATTCAGTCGGAGGTAGGCACAAAGTTTTATGTCATTGGGAGACAGGTTAGGGTGTGCTTTCTTCAGGTTCTTTAAAAATTTCCTATCTGCATTGTCAAAGGCCTCTTTAAACATTTCCCAATCATCGTTCTGTTTGAGGCTTTTTTCAATAACATCAATGATCGGCTTAATGGTCTCTTTATCTGCAACACTCGCGACTAACTGTTCTTTTACCTTTACCAATAGTTCGTTCTTTTTGATGATACTAAGGGTAGAGGCAGCCAATTCATTACTCTTGCTTTTAAATTCTTCTTTAAGCTGCTCGTTCTTAATTTTAACGATATCCTTTTCATTCTGCGCTTTAGCAAGGGCTATTTCGTGTTTGTTTTGTTCAATGAGAGTGTGCTGCCTTTTGTGGTAAAATCTTCTATAGGTTCTGTGAACCGCGATAATTCCAAGTAAGAAGGCGAGCACATACAACACCAGCCAGCCACCAGATAAATACCATGGCCTGTTTATGTTAAATTGATAAACAGCGATATTCGTAGAAAGGTCATCCCCTACTTTTGCCCGTACACGGAAGGTGTAGTTGCCCGAGGGAAGATTTTCAAAACTAACCACAGACCGTTCAGACCATTCACTCCAGGAATCATAGATCCCTATGAGTTGATATTGATAGCTGGTTTTTAAATATTTACGGTATTCCGAAGCATGAAATTGAATCTCCAGATTGTTTTCGTCACTCTCCAATTCTCCACGGGTACTAAGTTTCAAATTGTTGAAGGCCTGGTTATGCTCGCTTTTTCCCGCTTTACGAATACTTCCTATAGACACTGTAAAGAGTGGTTTCTGAAGACTTAGAAGATCTATACGGATAAAACCGGTACTGGTCCCTATTAAATATTCATCTTCTTTATCGAGTTCGGAAACACTCTCATACCCTACAACGCCGCTACGATTGTTTTCAGACAATGGTATCGACTTAACAAGTGGAATTTGTGTGAGGGTGCCTTCTGTTATTAAATTAATATTATTCTTGCCAAAGACCCATAGATACTTGTTCCCGGAATCAACAATCATTTTACCCGAAACGTATTCATCTTCTGTATACACCTTACTTAAGATACTGTCCTTTATAAATTGCTGAGAAACTTTATCATAGGAATAGATCCCTTTTTTAAAGGCGTACAAAAGAGCCCCCTTGTAGGTGGTTAGACCAGAATTGGAGCCTTGCAGCGTTGTATCCAGGCTTACCGTTTCTGCTTTGGAAAAATCCTTGTCTAGCCTAAATCTATAAATTCCCCTGTACTCATGATTTACAAAGACCTCTTCCCCTAGCAATTCAAAATATCGGGACGAAATATCGAAACCAGCTATTTTGTTTCTCAGCTTCCAACTATTATTTGTTCTTTCTAAAACATACAGGCCGTCATAGTTTCCTTGCAGCAGCAGATCCGATGTACCCTCCAGTTCTGCTATCTTCCAGGTACCTTCCACATTGGCTATCTGTTTGGCTCTATTGCCTTCAATGAGAAATGTACCCTTATGATGCCCACAAAATAAGCTCCCTCCTATGGTCTTCAAGGACCATACCTGCCCCTGTGTGCCTTCGATCAGGATAAAGTTGTCCTCACTTTTTAACTCCCTATAAAATAGGCCCTGGTTGGTTCCCAAATAAAGGATGTTATTGAATAAAGTAGAAGCATAAACACTGCCTGCAACCCCCCTGTTATCGCGAAATACTTTAAAAGGTGATGTAAGGTTGATATAACTAATACCATTATCCAACCCTAGCCACAGATTGCCCGCCATATCTTCAAACATCGATAATACGGTGTTGTTCCGCAATCCTTTGATCTGATCTATCTGATAGATCAGATCTCCATTCTCAGTGAACAGAAGCAGGCCATCAGAAATAGTTCCGATGGCAAAACTATTGTCCTTCAGTTGAAGTCCACTGTAGACACTGGCGGTTAACAATAAAGTATTTGCGCTGGCCTTCCATTTTTCGAGGGAATTTCCTTCTTGCTTGTAGATACCATTGTAACGGGTTAACAGCAGTAAGTTGCCTTCCCGTTGAAAAATAGCAACAACCTCATCTTCTTTTACAATGTCATCATCCAGGATCAAAACATCCTTCCCATTCTCAATTTTATAGATCCCCTTATTTATCCTTTGAAAATAAATTCCCTGATCCAGGTCAAATATTTTTGGCAAGGTTGTTTCTGATTCTATGATATTTACAGACGCATCTTTAAGATTATAGATATAGATTCGTTTGAGCGACTGAAAGACCATGTAATTATCTACCTCCAAAATATTCCAGAATTCTTCATCTGGTATAAATTGGTCGCTGATATTCCTGGACAGAGAGGTGTAGTGAAGTATCCCAAAATCGTCTTTCTGCCAATATCCAAACTCCATATAGCTGCCGGTATAGATCCTTTCACCTGCGACCTTAACAGATCTTATGACACTTTCATTAGGCGACTGGTATAATTTCCATTGGGCACCATTGTATTCGAGAAGGCCCTTACTATTGGCAATGTAGAGTAGCTTATCTGAAGCTTGCGCTATGGCCCAGTTTTGATTCTCGGCATTATACTCAACAGGGGCATAGTTATGGATGGGAGGAAGTCCTTGTGTAAAACAAGTAATAGAATAAAAAAATCCGAGTACTAAGACAATGTTCCTCAATAGGAATTGATTTTATCGGTTGCTCTGATTCCCTTCTTTTCAATAAGGGAAAAAATAAAGGGGTGGTTTTCTCAGACCAACTCGGCACTTAAGCCTGCTTGAAGTAATTTGCTGCAGCGAGGTTTTAAATCGACGTATTCCCCGGTTTTGACCGTACACTTGCCATTGTAATGCACAATAAGCGAACATTGCTCGGCTTGTTCAGGGGTATGGTCGCATACGCTGATCAGCGTGTCAATAACATGATCAAAAGTATTCACGTCATCATTGAACAATACAATTTCGTGTTGTTTAACCGTCACTTCTTCGAGTAACAGTTCTTCCGAGTATTTTTCTTTAGATCCCATAGCGAAGAATTTGTACTAATATACTAATTTTTCTGACTTACAAGCTTTAAGGCTGTTTTTGTGAAATCACCCCAACTTTATTCTAAAAAGTTGGCCAACCTTCTGTTCGTCTTATATTTTAGAATAGATTGCGGCCATCCAGTTATTTTTTTGTGTCTTTTTTTTCAATGAAAGTAGGGCATTCTCGCAGGCAGCCGTGATTATTGGTTCGTCCTCAATATAAAATCCGCTGAGCAGCAATTTTCCCCGTGTATCCAGATGCTCCGCATAGCGCCCCACATCGGCCAGTAAAATATTTCGGTTAATATTGGCGAGGATGATGTCATATTTTACGTCTGGAATTGCATCCACGTCGCCCTGATAAATATTGATACCTCCTTCTTCGTTGCGCAGTACATTCTCCTTGGCATTCAAATAGCTCCAGGAGTCTATGTCTATCCCATCTACATGCGTTGCCCCTTTCATAGCGGCTAAAATGGCGAGGACTGCCGTTCCACAACCCATATCTAATACCTTCTTCCCTGTTAATTCCAATTCCAAAACAAATTGCAACATCATATGAGTAGTTTCATGATGCCCTGTACCAAAACTCATTTTTGGTTCTATAACAATATCGTACACCACTTCTTTCTTTTCGTGAAAAGGTGCCCTAACCCGGCATTCCGACCCTATCTCTATAGGTTCGAAATGGGTTTCCCATTTCTTATTCCAGTTTTCAGGGGCAATTTCTCGTATTTGTTGTGTGATCTGAAAAGATGGGTCCTGAAGGATTCCAACCTCTTTTATAAGTTCATTGTGCCAATCCTCCTTGCGGATATAGGCATTCAGACCCTCATCAGTTTCTTCGAAACTTTCGAAGGGAAATTCGCTTAATTGTGCTAAAAGGATCTCTGCTCCTGGAACTCTTGGCGAAACTTCAAAACTACATTCTATATAAAAATGACTCATGCCGCTTAAATTGCTGCTACTATAGCGGCAAAATCCTCAGCTACCAGCGAAGCTCCTCCTATGAGTCCGCCATCTACATCTGGTTTTGAGAAGATCTCGTTGGCATTACCTGGCTTTACACTCCCCCCATAGAGGATGGTCACCATTTGAGCGGTTGTTTCATCGTAGGCGGTAGCTATGGTCTTCCTTATAAAAGCGTGCATTTCCTGTGCCTGTTCCGGGGAAGCAGTTTCTCCGGTACCTATGGCCCAAACTGGTTCGTAGGCAAGGACGATATGTTGCCAATGTGCTTTCCCCACATGGAAAAGTCCGTTTTTTAATTGTGCCTCAACCACTTTAAAATGATTCCCGCTTTTCCTGTCCTGTAGTTCCTCGCCAAAACAAAAGATCATCCGTATTCCGGCTTTTAGAGCCGCATCTACTTTCTTTGCCAGAAGCGCATCGTCTTCCCCAAAATAGGCCCTGCGTTCAGAATGCCCAAGGATCACCGTTTTGATACCCACAGATTGTAACATATTGGCAGAAATTTCCCCCGTATAGGCCCCGTTTTCTGCAAAATGCATGTTTTGGGCCACTACTTCAATAGAAGATGCTGCCAGTTGTGTTACCGCCTGGGCCAGATTCACAAAGGTAGGCGCCACCATCACCTCAGCAGAGGTTTTTGGCATTTTGCTTTGCAGTTGGTTAAGAAGCTCCGTTGTTTCGGAGCTATTTTTATTCATCTTCCAGTTTCCTGCAACTATTTTAGTTCTCATATCTCTTCTGTTATAGGTCAATTATTAAATGTAAGTTCGTCAAGATCATTGTAATGAACTTTTTGAGTGATAGTGCCTTTTTTTAACACCAGCACTCCCGGGTTTGATCGTACAATGGTTTTTAAAGTGGTCTCATCCGTAAAATAAAAGGGGAAATCTAGCTTAAATTCGTTAACCACCTTAGAGCTCCATTCCTCGTTAGAGGCAGACATTCCGATGACCTTATAGCCATTCTTCAGCGCTTCATCCGTCACCTTTTTTAGATCCGGGTAGACCTCAAAATAACTTTTGGCCAGATCATAGGCAATGACCATCACCAGATTTTCTTCTTGCAGTAATTCCTGAGACATATCTTCCCCATTTTTTTCAATGGTAAAATCGTGAATAGGGGGTTCATACCCTTTTTGAATCTCTTTGGTCTCCACCCCAATAAATTCACCGTCTACTGTGGGGTACTCCCCATAGGTTACAACAGGGGTCTTCGTTCCATTCTTGTCGAATGTCCAGGTGTATTCAAATATGGCTTTTGGCGCATCATTGGGAACGCTCATACCATCCGGGATACTTGCCCCAATCTTGTAAGGCCTGAAATCTATCCACGGCAAGTGGTTGATGACACTGTTCACAAACAACCCGCAAAGGATGAGTGAGATCACTAACAAAATCCTGGAGGTTCTGGGCTTAAAAATTGGTTGTACATATTGCTTCCCCCAAAGAAGGATCAGAATAAAGAATAGCAATACCACATCCTTGGTGAAAGACTCCCAGGGAGTAAGTTTTACCGCATCGCCAAAACAACCACAGTCGGTCACCTTGTTAAAATAGGCCGAATAAAAGGTCAGGAAGGTAAAAAATACGATCATAGCCAAGAGGCTCCAGAGTGTGATCTTACGCTGGGTTCCCAATAGCAGTAAAACACCAAGCACAACTTCCAGAATTACAAGGAATATTGCCAACGCCAGGGCATAGGGCATAAAAAATGGAAGGTCTAATACCCCCGGACTAAAATATTCTTCGAGCTTAAATGAAAATCCTACCGGATCATTTAACTTGATAAGGCCCGAGATAATAAAAAGTATCCCGACAAATATTCTTGAGATGGTAACGATGAGCTTCATAGGCTTATTGGTTGGGGTCAGGATTTTTCTTCTTCGAGGTGGATCATCGCAAAAACAGCATAATTTATGATGTCCTGGTAATTGGCACCAATGCCTTCACTTACTAACGTTACTCCTTTATTATCCTCGATCTGTTTTACTCTCAATAATTTTTGAAGGATGAGGTCTGTAAGAGAACTTACCCGCATCTCTCGCCAAGCTTCCCCGTAATCATGATTCTTGTCTTCCATCAGACTCTTGGTAACACGGGCGTAATGTTCGTAGAGATCAGCAGCCTGTTTTGCATTGAGATCTGGTTGTTCTGCTACGCCCTTTTCTAGCTGAATAAGGGCCATTATAGAATAGTTAACGATCCCAATAAATTCCGATCTTTCGTCTTCATCTACTTTGCGCACCTCATTTTCCTGTAAACTTCGTATCCGTTGTGCCTTGATAAAGATCTGATCCGTAAGGGAGGGCAGTCTGAGGATTCTCCAGGCACTCCCGTAATCTTTCATTTTTTTTACGAACAACTCCTTACACCGCTGTATGATGGCATCGTATTGCTCTGAAGTTTGCTGCATATTCTTCTAATTTGCGTACATTTCGCACGAAATACTCTCGGCTCCAAAGGTCGGAGTTTAATCTAAATCGGCAAAATGAATTCTGGCAGATAACGCCTGTTACAATATGATGACGATAAATTGCAAAGGAAACCTTATTGATCTGAACTCCCCTAAAGTAATGGGAGTCTTAAACTTAACACCAGATTCTTTTTACGACGGCGGGAAATACAAGGACGAAAAGGCCATTCTGCTTCAGACCGAAAAAATGCTGACCGAAGGGGCTACCTTTATAGATGTGGGGGCCTATAGTTCCCGTCCCGGGGCGGACCATATTTCTGTTGATGAGGAATTAAAAAGAATGCTGCCTGTGGTGACACTTCTCCTTCAACATTTCCCAGACATTCTATTAAGTATAGATAGTTTTAGGAGCGAAGTGGCCCAGCACTGTATAGAGCAGGGGGCCGCCATCATCAATGACATTTCGGCGGGTGCCTTAGATCCCAGGATGATGGAAACAGTTGCCAAGGCCAGCGTACCCTACATCATGATGCATATGCAAGGCACCCCTCAAACCATGAAAGACCTCAACACCTACAATGATCTGTTGATAGATATCTGTACTTATTTCTCAGAGAAAATAGCCGCCGCCAGAGCTCTGGGAATACATGATCTGATCATTGATCCGGGTTTTGGATTTGCCAAGAACATAGCCCAGAACTATGAACTACTTCAAAAGTTCTCCCTGCTTCAAACCTTTGAACTGCCCCTGTTAGCAGGACTAAGCAGAAAGTCTATGATCTATAAGGTATTGGGGAAAACCCCGGAGGAGGCCCTAAACGGCACTACGGCACTTCATATGATCGCTCTGGAAAAAGGTGCCAACATCCTCAGGGTTCACGATGTTAAGGAGGCAGTAGAATGTGTGACCCTCTTTAAAAAAATAAGCGTAGAAACAGAATAGTTTATTGTAGACTATTTTTTCTAATTTTACAAAAACGACCGGATTGGACTTTCTAAATTTCCTGGATTTCAAAATTACAGATCTGATAGACATCCTTCTGGTCGCCATACTCCTCTATTACATCTACAAATTGGTCCGCGGCACGGCTGCTGTAAACATCTTTATAGGGATCGTATTTGTATGGGCCTTTTGGAAACTCACCCAATTACTGGAAATGAAAATGATCAGTAGTGTAGTTGGGGGCTTTATGCAGGTGGGACTAATTGCTTTAATCGTGGTGTTTCAGCAAGAAATCAGAAAGTTTCTCCTCATGATAGGATCTACCAATCTCGCTACAAAACGCTCTTTTGCCAAACGTTTTAGTTTTTTAAAGCAGGATGGGATCATCCCTGACCTGAAAGTACCTGTGGTCCTGGAAGCCTGTGAAAAAATGGGGAAAAGCAGAACGGGAGCCATTCTCGTCATTGAACGAAGTAATTCGCTCGACTTTATAAAATCTTCCGGAGATAGGATGAATATTGAACTCAACCTCCCCATTCTGGAGAGTATCTTCTTTAAGAACAGCCCTTTGCACGATGGCGCGGCCATTATCAGAGGAAACCGCATTATTGCCACCAGAGTTATTTTGCCCTTATCCCAGGAACGCAATATTCCGCTTAGATTTGGTCTGAGGCACAGAGCCGCTATTGGGATCACCGAAAAAACAGATGCGCTGGCCCTGGTGATCAGCGAAGAAACAGGAACTATCTCCTACATCAAAAATGGTGAGTTTACCATGTATAAAGACCTCCACGAGCTAGAATCTTTGATCAAAAAAGACCTTCAGTAAGATGAATTGCAAGAATTGCCAAACCCCCCAAAGAACCGATTTTAAGTATTGTCCCAACTGTGGGGCCAAAGTGGTTCAGAATAGGCTAAGTTTTAAAAACATCACTTACGATATCACGGAACGGTATTTTAACCTGGACAATACTTTTATTAAAACAGTGGTGCAATTGTGTATCCGTCCGGAAACGGTCATAGACGCCTATATTCAAGGGGTTCGCAGAAAGTACCTCAATCCTATGAGCCATTTGGGAATTGCGCTTACCCTATCCGGACTGCTCATATTTATCATGCAAAAAGTATTTACGGCCGATATTTTTGAAGCATACGGAAGTGCTAAAATGTCTGAAGAGTTATCCGCCAAAATTTATGAAGCAATCTTTGATTACAACACCATCATGTTCGTATTGTATATCCCGGTTTTTGCGTTTGCCGGATATCTCACATTTAACCGTAAAGATTATTTGCCTTCAGAATATGTGATCACTTTTATTTACATCATGGCGCAATGGAGCATTGTAATATTCCCCATATCCTTGATTACCTTATTATGGGATCCTAAGTTTTATGTTTCCTTGAGCTTCCCGTTACTTTTTGTAATGATTTTGTATTGTGTCTTTGTAATGCAGCGTATTCACCGTTATCCAACCGGAGCCATGATACTTAGGTCGTTCGTTTTTTTTATGCTCTCGGCCATCGGATATTTTGCGATCATCATTGGGTTCTATATCGTCTTGTTCATTACCGGAACTATAGAATTGCAAGACTTTGCTCCTCCTCCGAAATAAATTTAATTAGGATTATCCTTAGGCCACCTCTTCGGCAAGGAATTGTGCTTCGTATAAGTTACTGTAGTAGCCTCCTTTTTTAAGGAGTTCTTTGTGGGTGCCTGTTTCTACGATCTGTCCGGCATCCATCACTATGATCTTATCTGCTTTCTTGATGGTGGCCAGGCGATGCGCAATGATGATGGAGGTACGCCCTTCGGTAATCTTGTCCGTAGCCTTTTGTATAAGCTTCTCGGTATAGGTATCTACAGAAGAGGTTGCTTCGTCCAGGATCAGAATACTTGGATTGGTCACAAAAGCCCTTAAAAAGGCAATGAGTTGGCGCTGCCCGCTAGAGAGCATGGTGCCCCGTTCTTTTACATTGTAGGTATACCCCCCTGGCAGGGAATTAATAAATTCGTGCACCCCGATCCGTTTGGCGGCATCTTCAATGGTAGCTATGGAGATGTCAGCATCCTTAAGGGTAATATTATTGGCAATGGTATCTGCAAAAAGGAAGACATCCTGTAAGACAATAGCGATATTCTTCCGAAGCGAAGACAGGGTATAGTCTTTGATCTCCACCCCATCTACTTTAATGTTCCCGGAGTTGATCTCATAAAATCTGTTGAGCAGATTAATGATGGTCGATTTTCCAGCCCCGGTGGCCCCAACGATAGCTACCGTCTCACCTGCCTGTACTTCAAAAGAAATCCCATGCAGTACCTCTTCATCTTCCAGATAGCCAAAACGCACATCCGAAAATTGGATATGACCACTTACCTGCGCTTTCTCAAAAGTCCCCTTGTCCTCTATCTTACTGTCTGTGTCCAGAATTTTAAAAACCCGGTTGGCTGCCACCATACCCATTTGCAAGGTGTTAAACTTGTCTGCAATTTGTCTTAAAGGCCTGAAAAGCATCTCAATATATAAGATAAAGGCAAAAATAGTCCCGGCAATGTCTACATTGATATTGGCAATATTTTGCAGGCCACCATACCAAACTACCAGTCCTACGGCGATGGAGGTCACAATTTCTGCTATCGGAAAAAAGAAAGAGTTGTACCAAACCGTTTTCAACCAGGCATTCTGGTGTTTTTCATTGATGCCCCTGAATTTTTCACTTTCTATTTTTTCGCGGGTAAATAGTTGCACGATCTTCATTCCGGTAAGTCGTTCCTGAACAAAGGAATTCAAATTAGAGACCTGAGCCCTAACCTCAATAAAAGCTACTTTCATGGCTTTTTGAAACAAGCGGGTGGCATATAAGATTATTGGAAGGATGGCAAAAACAAGTAAAGACAACTTCCAGTTCATATAGAGCATCATACTGGCCGCGGCAAACATTTTCAGTAGATCGGAAACGATCATAAAAAAGCCCTGGCTAAAGATCTCACCTATGCGCTGCATATCAGCAACGGCCCGCGTTACCAGGACCCCAATGGATGAGTTGTCAAAATACTTCATCCTAAAGCCCATCATCCTTTTAAAAAGCAGGATGCGTATGTCTTTTATAACAGATTCGCCCAGCAAATTGGCGTAGTAATTAAATAGCAATTGAAATAACACCTGCCCCACCAGTACTCCCAACATGGCTATAGACAGCCAAAATAAGGCGTCCATATCCTTTTGATTGATGGCATCATCTATGATGTTCCTTAAAATATAGGGCGTTAAAACGGCGAAACAGGTGAGAAAAATAGCAGCCAGTGCCACCCCGTAAAAGGTAAGTCGGTAGGGCCTTGTCTGGGCAATTAACCTCTTAAATAACTTATAATCAAATGCTTTGCCTGTCTCTTTATCCATTAAAATCAAAAAGGGTCTTAGGGTATGTAATCTTCGTCAAATATAATCCTTTTGCCGGCACGGATGCTCCGGCTTCCCCCCTGTCCCTGCTTTTTATAATACTATTAACATTCTCGGGGGGGACCTTCCCCAGGCCAACATCTAAAAGAGTTCCTACAATGGCCCTTACCATATTTCGCAGGAAACGATCTGCGGTGATGGTAAATACAAGTTTACCCTGATCTTCTTTCCAGGTTGCGTTTTTTAAATGACATATATAGGTCTTTACATCCGTGTTGGACCTGGAAAAACATTCAAAATTAGTGTGATCTAGCAGAAAGTTAGCCGCTTTGTTCATAGCCTCAAGGTTCAGAGGAAGATGAATATAATGGGCCCAATCACTAAAAAAAGGATCTTTGTTTTGTACTACCCAATACTCATAGGTGCGTTCCAAAGCATCAAAACGGGCATGAGCCTGGTCATCTACCTGAAAGATGGCATGTATGGCAATGTCTGCCGGGAGAAAGGCATTCAGGCGTTGTACCTGTGCTTCTGTGTCCAAGGGTTGATCTATATCGAAATGTGCATAGAGTTGCCT
>NZ_JBATLB010000126.1:0-8822 GCF_049669965.1 Muriicola sp.
TTTCTCAGTTTACTTTTTATCATCTAATAAATTTTCAATAATATATTCCAAAGGGTCTTTTTCTATATCAATAATAATATCAGGCTCAACAGATTTCATTCCCTCTTCTTTATTATTAGCTAAATTATAAACCGAAGAAATATGATAGGTCAGCTTAGAATTAGGCAAAGCAAAATTAGCCAAAGCAAAACCATTGAAAGAGTATAAATTACCCGTTGGTTGTCCAATTATCTCACCCATATTGCAAAACTTAAACATTTCAGCGAATATTGATCCTGCCGAAAAGGTATTATGGTCTGTAATCAAATATACATTTCCAATGAATCTTTCTTTAAGCGGAAGTGGATTTATCATTTCATAATTTACTTCTACCATTTCATTTGGTTTTGCACCATAAAAAATACTAGAATATTCATTAACTAAATAAATTGGTTTAAACCATCGGATGCTTTTAGGCACAAACTTTCTGTCAAATGCTTCTTTAAACTCAGGGGTTATTTTCCAATATGCTTTTGATAATTTTCTAAATGGTTTTGTGGCAAAATACTTTGCTAAATGTTCACCGTAGCTGTCAGCACCTCCACTATGCCCCCTGAAATCAATTATTAAATGAGAGGAGTTATTGTTCTTTAATGATTGAAAGGATTGTGTGTAAAAGCCTTTAATTTCTTTTTCATCACTATTAAAGTCTGAAATTTTCATATAGCCAACTTGGTTTTCCAATATGTTGAAAGTGTATGATTGAGTTTCATTTTTCATTAATATTTCTCGACTTTTCCATTTTATGCCGTTTACAAGCATTGAATCTACACTTGGACTTTCAATTGTTTTAAAATGAATGTTAAAATCTTTCTCCCAATTGTAGGTTTTCCATAAATAGACCCCCAAATCATCGGATATTTCCAAAAGTTTTAGTGATTGGGTTTCTCTTGTAGCGTGGTTGAGTAAGTCTCTAATTAATTCATCGGAAGCTTTCCCATTAATTTTTATTATTTCTGTATTTTTCGGCAAAACCTGCTCTTGATTTTCAATACCTGAAACAAGTATTTTATTGTCAACTATTCTTGCCGAAAGGGGAAAGAATTGCTTTCCCTTTTTTACATAATCTGTAAGAATATAACTATCAATCGAATTTGAATGCGCATCATTATAACTAATGATTATTTGGTCGATAATACGCCAAAAGTTTATAATGGTCAAACTATCTAGAAGCTGTAGTTTTATAGAGTCGACCTTTGATTGGTGATGGTTTTTTGGGAAAAATCTATATGGATTAGGGTGAATCTTCTCAAAGGTGCTTGTTAAGCTATCAATATCAATAAACATTTCTTCCTTTGATATATAACTATTTATATCAACAAACCTTATTGATTCATCTTCTGGTGGGTCAGACAATGAAGCTAAATAACCAATCGTGACTATCAGTATCGCAATTAAAATCCATATAATTTTCTTTTTCATTGTAAATTCTATATTTCTAATCTTCTAATTGCTATTCTGTTAAACTGACACACAACTTTTTATATGCACATAAAAATAGGATTTATTCCTTTATATTGAAGGATAAGATACCTTTCGCGTCTCCGATATCCGTGATATAGGTTGGATTTATTAGAAAACTATTTATTGTCCCATCCCTTTTGTGTTTTGCAATTTGACCCCGATGACTATCGAGGTGGAATTTCCCCCGGTTTCTGGATTCTTTCCTCTCCCCCTTCGTTAAATTATCGGTGGATCGGAAATGGTCCCGATAGCTATCGGGAGGGGTGGCTTTACAAAGAAAGCCATTTCCCTCGCTGCCGCGAGGTATTACCTTTTTTCCTTGTTCACAAGCTCAAACAAGTTTGGCTTGCTCCCAAAGAAAAAAGCCAGCAACTTTCGTTGATGGCTTTCTTTGTAGCGGGGACTGGACTCGAACCAGCGACCTTCGGGTTATGAGCCCGACGAGCTACCTGCTGCTCTACCCCGCGATGTGGACGGCAAAGATACAACGGTTTTTTAGCATTATCAAGATTTCAACGGATAATTATTTGGGCCGTAGGAAGCTCAAAAAACTAAAAATCCCTACCTTCGAGGCTTCAGGTTTTCTATGGAAGCACTTAATGATTTTCTTTCAGGATTGATTCCCTATACGGAATGGCCCATGTTTATTTTATTGATAGGCGGGGGCCTGTTTCTGGTGTTTTACTCACGGTTCTTACCCTACCGCTTTTTTGGCCATGCCATTGCTATTACTGCCGGGAAGTACGATGATAAGAACGCCAAGGGGGATGTTAGTTCCTTTCAGGCGCTTTCTGCGGCCGTAGCGGCAACAGTTGGTTTAGGGAATATTTCCGGGGTGGCCATTGCTATTCACGATGGGGGCCCGGGAGTGGTTTTCTGGATCTGGGTGACCGCCCTTATCGGGATGTGTATTAAATTTTACAGTTGTAGCCTGGCCATTATGTTCCGGGGTACAGATTCTGACGGGAAACTTCAGGGGGGGCCTATGTTCTATATCACCAAAGGGATGGGTCCAAAAGCCCGCCCTTTGGCTGTTTTCTTTTGTATCTGCGGATTGTTTGGTTTTTTGGGGGTCTTTACCGCCAACCAGTTTACCGAGACCTTCATGAGTGTGGTGAACCCCGCCGAAACTATCTATGAGACCAGTGAATTTAATTGGAAATTAATCATTGGCCTTGTGTTGGCCGTCATTACTTCCTTTGTCATATTTGGTGGATTGACAAAAATAGCGAAAGTGGCCTCCACCATTGTACCCTTTATGGTGCTGGTCTATCTCCTTGCAGTCATTGCAGTCATGATCATGAATTCGGAAAAGGTTTTGCCAGCCTTAAAAATGATCCTCACAGAAGCCTGGAATTTTAAAACCCTCGTAACCGGTGGTTTCTGGGGGCTGGTCATCATAGGGATCCGCAGAGCCATGTTTTCTAATGAAGCTGGTTTGGGTAGTGCCCCCATGTATCACGGACAGTCTAAGAACGATGAACCCATCAAAGAAGGTTTGGTCGCCATGTTGGGCCCCTTTATAGACACTATTATGGTCTGTACCTTTACGGCCATAGTGATTATCCTGAGTGGGGCCTATCTGGAAGATGGCAGTGGTATTGTGATGACGCTTACCGCGTTTAGGCGTACCTTGTTTGGATATGGGGATGAATTGTTAATGATCATCGTAAGTGCTTTTGCACTTTCAACACTCTTCACCTATTCCTACTACGGGGTTAAAAGTCTTTCTTTTTTATCCAATGTACGCATAGGGAAGTGGTATAATGTGTACTTTGTGGTTATGATCGTCTTTGCCGCCGTGGCGTCGCTCGATTTGGTAAAAAACCTCATCGATCTATCGTACGCCCTAATGGTGATCCCAAATATGATCGCTGTACTATACCTGGCGCCAAAAGTTAATGTGGCTGCCAAAAAATACCTTGCACAATTAGCCCATGGAAAAACATAAAGCCGGTTTTGTTAATATTATAGGAAACCCAAACGTTGGGAAGTCTACCCTTATGAACGCTTTTGTAGGGGAGAAGCTTTCTATCATCACCTCCAAGGCACAAACTACCCGCCATCGTATCCTGGGAATTGTAAATGGGGAAGATTTTCAAATGATTTTGTCTGACACCCCCGGTATTATTAAGCCTGCCTATGAATTGCAAAATGCCATGATGGATTTCGTGAAGTCGGCCTTTGAAGATGCAGATATCCTTCTCTACATGGTGGAGATAGGAGAACAGGCTTTAAAAGATGAGCGCTTTTTTGAAAAGATCAAGAACAGCAAGATCCCGGTATTGTTGCTCCTGAACAAGATAGATACGGCAGATCAGGAACTTCTTGAAGAACAGGTGCAATATTGGCAGGAACAACTGCCTACTGCGGAGATCCATCCTATCTCTGCCCTTCAGAACTTCAATATCAAAGAGGTATTTGAACGTATCGTCTCACTCCTGCCGGAGGCTCCGCCATATTACCCTAAGGATCAGCTTACAGACAGACCGGAACGCTTTTTTGTAAATGAGACCATCCGGGAAAAGATCCTAAAGCATTACAAAAAAGAGATACCCTATGCCGTTGAGATCGAAACCGAAGCTTTTCATGAAGATGAAAAGATCATCCGGATAGGAGCCGTCATTATGGTAGAACGCAATTCCCAAAAAGGAATATTGATAGGGCATAAAGGAAGTGCGCTAAAAAGAGTGGGTATTGAAGCGAGGAAAGATCTTGAACAATTCTTCGACAAACAGGTGCACATAGAACTCTACGTAAAGGTAAATAAGAACTGGCGAAGCAATAGCAATCAGCTACGGCGCTTTGGCTACCAATCCTGACCCTTAGACTTTAGACAGCACGTCTTCCATAAAGGAGTAAAGGGTTTCCATCTGTGGTTTCCCCTTCCTTTTCCCTGCCCGCCCAAAGGCGTATAGGACAAACCATAGCAGGGTCAGCAGCCCCATAATACCCAGCAACCAACCGTAAGGTTTGCCCAGAGAAGCGCTGCTATAGGCCCAGATCCCAAAAATGACAAAAAAAGTTCCTACCCCGAAATGGAGAAACATAAAGAATGTCCAGAGCGTGGGGTTGGGCCCAAATACTCCATATATCGTACTCCCGCCATCTTCTTTTTCAATGATCTCTAAATGAAGCTGTGGCGACCAGAAATGTGATTCTTGTTGATTGTATTTGATAAAGACGTGATCGTCCAGACGTTTTGAAAGAAATGGGGGTCTTTTGGTTTGCTCAAAAGCACTGAGCAAGTCCTCCTTATGGGCACCCTCAACTAACTGAAAGCGAGGCCTGAGTGCTATTTCGTTGGGTAAGGGTTGCATTGACCTATTTTAGTATCTAAAAGATACAATTTATTTGTGTAATTCATTCTATTTTGAAGAGTTAGACACCCATCAAGTAGGGGCCGTAATCGATTGTAAGTTGGGGGATTAGTACTACCTTTGTGCCCAAGTTTTAAACTATGAGTGCAATTGTTGCTATTGTGGGAAGGCCCAACGTGGGGAAGTCGACATTTTTTAACCGACTTATTCAACGCCGCGAGGCCATTGTAGATGCTGTGAGTGGCGTTACGCGAGACCGTCACTATGGGAAGAGCGACTGGAACGGGAAGGAATTTACAGTTATAGATACCGGTGGCTATGTATTGGGGAGCGATGATGTCTTTGAAAAAGAAATAGACAAACAGGTAGAATTGGCCATTGGGGAGGCAGATGCCATCATCTTTATGGTAGACGTGGAAACCGGGGTAACCGGGATGGACGAGGATGTATCTAAATTATTACGCCGGGTAAACAAACCGGTATTTTTGGTTGTGAACAAGGTAGATAACCCCCAGCGGGCACAGGATGCCGTTGAATTCTATTCCTTGGGACTTGGGGAATACTTTCCGATCTCTAGCATGAATGGCAGTGGAAGTGGAGAGTTGCTGGATGAACTGGTAAAAGCCTTACCGGAAAGACCAGAAACCGAAAGCGACCTTCCGAGGTTTGCCGTGGTAGGCAGGCCAAATGCCGGGAAGTCGTCCTTTATCAATGCCCTGATCGGAGAAGAACGCTACATAGTTACCGATATCGCCGGGACAACCAGAGATAGCATAGATACCAAGTACAACCGTTTTGGCTTTGAATTCAATTTAGTAGATACTGCCGGGATAAGGCGCAAAGCGAAAGTGCGGGAAGATCTGGAGTTTTATTCTGTAATGCGTTCGGTTAGGGCCATAGAGCACTGTGATGTTTGTTTGTTGGTCTTAGACGCTACCAGGGGTTTCGACGGGCAGGTAGAGAATATCTTTTGGTTGGCACAACGCAACAATAAGGGCATAGTGATCCTGGTCAATAAATGGGATCTTTTGGAAAAAGACACCCATGCCGTCAAAGAATACACTACTAAAATAAAGCAAGCTACAGAACCCTTTACCGATATACCCATCTTGTTTATTTCGGCCCTTACCAAACAACGGATCTATAAAGCCATAGAAACGGCGGTGGAAGTGTACCAGAATCGAAGTAAACGTATCCCAACGCGCAAATTAAATGACGTTATGCTTCCAATTATAGAGCATACGCCACCTCCTGCGTATAAGAGTAAATACGTGAAGATCAAATTCATCACCCAACTCCCAACCCCCTATCCGCAATTTGCTTTTTTCTGCAACCTGCCTCAGTATGTACGAGAGCCCTATAAACGCTTTTTGGAAAACAAGCTGCGCGAACATTTTGACTTTACAGGGGTGCCCATCACCATCTTTATGAGGAAGAAGTAGTTTATTGGTATAATTTTTGCTGTTTTTTTTAAAAAAATTGACTTGCTTGCATGAATAGCTCCAGACTAACCTTGGCCTGTATTGTATTTTTCATTTTCGATGTTTTTGCGCAGGAGCCACTCCAATTTCCTGTAGTAGGTAAAACCGAAAACGAGGATTCCCAGCTACGCGAAAACATTCACCTTCATTTAAATAAGACTACTTTTATTCAAGGGGAGCGGCTTTGGTTTACGGCTTATGTTCGCGACCAAAAAAGCAAACAACCCTCCGCACTTACTGCAAATCTTCATGTTGCCATCTTTACTACAAAGGGCCAAAAACTCAAACACCAAAAAATATTTGTGGAAAACGGGGTAAGCTCTGGAGATATTGCTATAGATTCCACCTTTGTTGAAGGAGAATACGTTGTCTTGAGCTGGACGAATTACATGCGCAATTTTAAGTTTCTTAGACCGTTTCGGCAAACTATACAGATCGTTCAAAATGTTAACGAAAAGCTGACACCCTCTTTTGATAAAATACAGTTGGAAGTATTTCCTGAGGGAGGAAATCTTATTTCGGGCTGTTATAACAGAGTGGGGATAAGGCTAACGGATACATTTGGAAACGGAATTTCGAGCAAAAATCTTGAAATTGTCAATGAGGATGGTCTGCGCATTAAGAATAATATTGCTACCAATCATATAGGTTACGGCAGCTTTGGGATTTCCCCACAACCCAATGAAAGGTACTGGCTACAGTTTAGGCACCTCAATGGGGCGATAGCGAAAGCAGAACTCCCTCCTGCGGAATACCTGGCTGCCAGCTTGTCTGTGGAAGATGCAGGCACTTCAGAAGTAATTCTTAAAATGGTAGCCTCAAATGAATTCCTGAAAAAAAATATGGGGCAGGACTATCTTTTTGCCATCTATCAAAATGATGAGATATTTTGGGAAACAATGAACCTGACCAATGAAGTCCCTGTTTTGGCTATTAATAAAAATTTATTGCCTTTTGGGGTCAATACTGCTGTCTTGTTTAGCCCGGAAATGATTCCCCTTGCCAGACGCATGTTCTTTAATCATAGGGAAGGAAAAAAGAGACAGATCACTATGGTGTTAGAGCAATGTATTACAAGCTCCGGTGATTCATTGCAAATAGATTTGAGAGTTCCCAAAGAAAAAGGAGCCTCAGTGCTCACAAGTATTTCTGTGCTACCAATAGATACCAAGGCCTATGATCCTGATCATACCATCTTCTCTTCCCTTATGTTAAGACCTTTTATAGCGAGTGACCGGCAATTTGATGCATACTTTTTAGAATCACAAAACAGGCAGCGAAGATTTGAATTGGATATTAGGCTTTTAATTGAAGGCTGGGGCCGTTACAAATGGGGTGAAAAAGAAAGGGAAGCAGCGGCATTTACCTTTGCTTCTGAAAATGGAATTGTAGTAAATGGCAAACTTATTGATGCCGATCTAAGTAAAGAGAAGCAAGTGTTCCTTATTCCTGATGAACCTAGTGATATGGCCTATGCTGTCTTAGAGTCAGATAAATCCTTTTCAGCCGAAATGAGATTGTTCGTGGGGGATTCTCTGAATATTAGTCTGTTAGGGAAAAATGGGAGCCTCCGTAAGCCTAAATTTGAACTTGAAACAGGGCCTGTAGTTCAGAAAAGGTTTGAGGATTTGGTTGCCCATGTGCATGATACCAGTGCTGTTAAAAGATCACCTCCACCATTATTAGACATGGACGAAATGTCCTTGGGAATGGACAAGCGCACCATCTTTTTGGAGGAAGTTACTGTGATGGAGAAAAAAAAGAGGGTGAACAAATTTCTATTGAGTCCGAGTATTCAGGCCAATGTTATAGGAGATTTAGAAATAAAGAGATATAAGACCGTTCGGAATTATTTAAGGCGCATTGGATTGCTGGTAGAAATTAAAAAAGGATTGATGGTGGTAAGTTCTTTGAAGTTCCCAAATCCGAGGTTGTCGATTATTGTAAATGGAATGCCTGCCCAGCAAGGTGAAGTACTCAATATGCCTTTGTCTAGTGTTCAGACCATTGTTTATTCGGACAAACTGTATGGGGGTGGTAGAGGAATTGGTGGATTTGTGAGTATTGTGTTGAGGCAAGGAACCTACCTGTTGCCGGAATATCGAGATAAATTTGTAAAATTCCTGATTGAAAACGGCTATACGAGACCTCAGGAGTATTTTACTCCCAACTATCCGGATAATAGAAGTTTATTCTTTAGAAATTACGGGGCAATTGATTGGAAAGGCAATATCCGCGTTGGGTCAGAGTTCCCAACCTCCATTACAATTCCCTTGCCTTATCAAAATCAATTAAATCTTTATATTGAGGGAATGGGGGACGATGGCACCCTGGTTTCCCAAAAAGAAGAAATAGGGATCAATCCAAAGTAATGGTAAAGAACGTACCATCGTTTAGTGATTGCAGCTCACCATCAATGGCAATAGAACGGACTTCCGGAATACCGCCACAACAGCTTTCCGCTTCAGAAAGGTCCATGTTAATCTCAAGAGGAATGGAAAAATCTGTCCCAAGGAGT